>JBBRKX010000340.1:0-6006 GCA_038231675.1 Chthonomonadales bacterium
CCAACCTATGTGGGCGCGACCAGCACCGAGGCGGTGGCCTCATGCTTGGACGAGGCGAACGGCGAATCTTCTGCGGGAGCGACGAGAACGGAGGCGCTGGCGACCTGCTCGAGGCTCATGATGGCCTTGCTGATCTCCCCCTCCTTGGCGCGCAGCATGGTCATGTCCTCTTGCTGCTGCGTGACGCCGAGTTGAGTGCCCTTGGTGTCGAGAAGCTCATACCCAAGGGTGGCGGAGGCTTCGTGCGGCAGGCCCTGACTCACCATCTTCATCCGGACTTCGTCTCGGACCTGCGCGGACACTTCGATAGCGGTCCCGCCCTGCTGCAGGCGAAACGGCACATTCGATTCCCGCAGCTTATCCGAGATGGCGGCTTCATCTTGCGCGTTCAGATTCGAAAACAGAGGAACGTATTCCGGAGTACTTGCCCAGGCCACAAAGCCCACCAGGGCGATGACGACACTGAGACTGGTCGCCACCAGAATAATCTGGTTGTTTCGCCCCAGCCCTTCCCACCAATCCCGCGCTCGATTCATCACGACGCACTCCCCTCGAAACCCCTAAAGAGCTTTTCGCGCTCAGATCTTTCGCCCCATGCGTAAACCCATGGAGGACAAACACGCGAGGCCGATCCCGCATCAGACCGATACATGCATCAGTTCGGTATAGGCATCCACGATTTTGTTGCGGACTTGCATCGCGAGGTTGAGCGAGACGCTCGCCTCTTGCGAGGCGATCATCACCTGATGGATATCGAGCGGAGCGCCTGCGGCGAACTGGGCGGTCATATTGCCCGCCTTCACCTGCGTGGCATTGACTTCCGAGATCGCGTTGGAAAGCATCTGGCCGAACGAGGGGCCGGAAGCTTCTCCCACCGCGTTGCCGCCGGAGCCCTCAGAGCCGGGAATGGAAATTGCGGCGCCCTCATTGCTTTTGATGCCGTCCATCATGGGCGGGAGCGAAGAGCTTATGGAACCAATAGGGTCGATCGTCATGATTAATTCTCCAGAAAAAAGGTTGGCGCCTCATGCGGCGCGCTGAATGGGCCGGCAACGGCGCGTTATCGCCCGATCTCCAGGGCCTTGGCCTGCATCTGCTTGGCGGAATTGATGGCGGTGACGCCCGCCTCATAGGCGCGGGTGGCGGAAATCATATCGACCATTTCCACGACCGGCTCGACGTTCGGCATCTTTACGTTGCCCTGCGCATCCGCGTCGGGATGGCCGGGATCGTGCACGACCTTGAAATCTCGTCCCATATCCGGCCGGATCGAAACGACCTGAACGCCCGCGCCGGCGGCGTCTCCCGTGCGCCCACCGCCTCGCGCCGAGGAAAGCGCGGAAGCAAACGAGCCTCCCCCATTACGCGAGGCAAACACGACTTCCTGACGACGGAAGGGCTGACCATCCGCGCCGCGCGTGGTGTTCACGTTTGCCAGATTGTTGCTGATAACGTCCAGACGCAATCGTTCCGCGGTAAGGCCGGACGCGCTGATCTGGAGGGAAGTGCCGATGGACATGAAAAATTCTCCCGTAAGAAATTCAATAACTGAGGATGCGCGGATTACTTGCCGCCGCTGATGACAGCTTTAAGACCGGCGAAGAAGCCGGCCACGGATTGGGCGAGCGCATCGAAGCGCAACGTGTTGTCGGCCATGTTGACGTTTTCCATCTCCATATCGACATTGTTGCCATCCGCTCGCTCGGAGGTCGAATTGACGGTGACCACACAGGGGCGGATCTTGTCGATGGCGACGCTTGAGGCGGGAGCGCAAGGATTCGATTTTTGAGCAAGAGCGCGGGAAAGCTGGTCTTCGAACTGAACGTCCTGCCGCTTGAAACCGGGGGTATTCACATTCGCCAGATTGTTGGCGATCACCTGTTGTCGAAGCGCGGAGGCATCGAGCGCTTTGGTCGTGGCGACAAGCACATCGCCTCCGAATAGACGGTCAAGCATGGATCTGTTCTCCAAGCGCAATAGAGCGCGGGTTATCACAGCAGAGCCGCCGGGCGGCTTCGACGCCGTTACGTTCGCGAACCGCGTGGTAGGCGGCTCGCAGAGTGGGGGGACGCCATGTCGGGGAATGCGCATCCGACGCCACCACCGTGGCCAGTCCCTGGTCCAAAATCCATCGTGCGGCTTCCAAAACCTCGGGGCCGTTGGCTCCGCTCACGCTCATGGCCGTAAGCTGAAGCAGCGCGCCGGCCTCCACGAAATCCAGTGCAAGAGCCGGCCGGGCTTTGACTTGAGCATTCCGCTCCGGATGCGCGAGAACGGGGTGGAAACCTGCGGATACGATCGCGGCGATCGCTTCAGCCGTCCACTCGGGAAGATGATTGAAAGGCGGCTCCACGAGCGCATAGACGCCTGTGTCTCCGATCGTCATGACCTTTCCCGACTGGAGCTCTTTGGCCGTCTGCAAGGTTAGCGGGATCTCCTGGCCGGGCAGTAAGCGAAATCGGTCGCCGAGCACGGTGTCCGCCAGCGCCGCGTTGACGGCGATGGTCTTTTCGCGCAGCGCATCCGGGTGGTTTTCTTTGCCACCGAAGAACCGATGCGGGGTGGCAACCATCATATTGGTGCCCATGCGGACGGCAATGCGCGCCATCGCGAGTGAGTCGAACATCGTCTTTGCGCCGTCATCGATGCCGGGCAAAGGATGGGAATGGATATCGACGCCATTCGAGAAGCGGCGCGGGGAAGTTGAAAAAGCTTGTTCGGTCAATGGATCCTCACGAGCCGGCTTCAATGCAACCGATCGCCTGCCCTCCGACAAAAGCGTATCGCTCCGCGCCGAAGCGACAGAGGAGATTTTGGTGCGGACTGGCGGGCTCATTTCAATTATCGGCGGAATTAAGGTCCGGCTTCAGGTATTTTTACGGGCAATGGGGTAAAAAGAGGAAGCAAGCCGGGTTGTGTCCGTCTTGTCCCCAATTGGCGCGATGCCACACGGGATGCGGAAAGGCAGATGGGCAGTCGATGACGCGATCCTTCGGGCGGATGGGCCTGTTCTGCGCTCTCATGGCGCTGGCGGCATTCGGGGCCGCCGTTCCTCTGGGAGCGCTGCCTGCGGTATTGCGCATCGGCGGCTTCCATCTTCTGGACGGCATCGCATTCGGCATGCTCCTGGCGGGAGTGACCCGCACTCGGCGCCCGGTCGTAATCTATGCTTTGTTGATTGCCGCGACGTTGACGTTCTGGCCATTTTATTCCGGCTGGCCCGCAGAGCAATCCGAGGGGGTCGCAATCCCCATGGCCAGACAGGAGCTTGTCCACAACTACATCGATATTCTGCGGATCGTATTGTTTCTCCTTGGCATTCCCTATCCCTTCGCCAGGTTAGGTTTCCATGCGCCCGATGTGAACGCGCCCGGCGCGGAGATTCATCGAAACGATTCCGCGCCGGATTCCGAAATAAAAAGAGCAGATTCCACGTGACCCTTTGGCGATTGGAATCGTCTGAATGGTTGGGCATGGTCGATCCCAGATTCAATTTACGTATAGAAAGGTTATTATGAACAGCCCTTATCCTTATCGAACGGACCGTCCAGCGCGAGGTCTTTCTCGTTTCCGATCCTGGTTTGTGCTTCTTGGCGCATTCATCCTTGGAGGGTTTATTTTACCGAATCTCCACATCACCTGGTCTTTGCCTTCTGGCGCGGCCGCGCCGGGCGGCGCGCTCGGCGTGATGCCGGGCCCGCCTCCTCAGGGCCTTTCCGAAGTGGAGTCCTACGCACGGGCCGCACAGATCGCCTCGCCCGCGATTGTCAATATCGATACGCAGCAGCGGGTGAGCCCCGGATTCTTCGACGACACCTGGATGACGGGCGGGCAGCAGGTGCGCACTTCCGAAGGCTCCGGCGTCATTATCGACAAAGCCGGCGACATATTGACGAACGAGCATGTCGTCGGTCCGGCGAACGCCACGGGGACGAAGATTTTCGTCACTTTGAACGACGGCACCGGGCGCAAGCTCACGGGAACCGTGGTGGGAGCGGACCATACGTCCGACGTAGCGCTCGTGCATATCGACGCGCCGAACCTCCCGGTAGCCAGACTCGGCACGGTGCGCGGGCTGGTTCCGGGCCAGATGGCGGTCGCCATCGGGAACCCGCTTGGCCTTCGATTTACCGTAACGCATGGCGTGGTCAGCGCGCTGGGCCGGCCGATCAACGATGACGCGGAAGGCCGCGTCTACGAAAATCTGATTCAGACGGATTGCGCGATCAATCCGGGCAATTCCGGCGGAGCGCTCACCAATATCCAGGGCCAGGTGATTGGAATCAACACGATCGTGGCGAGCCGCGCCCAGGGAATAGGGTTTGCCATTCCGATCGATATCGCGCTGCGAGTCGCGAACGAACTCAAGCGCTATGGGCATGTAAAGCGGCCGTGGATGGGGCTTGTGGTGATCACGAACACAACCGCTCTTTCCTCCTACTATGCGCTTCCGAATGTGGAAGGCGTGGTTGCCGCGCGTATCCCTCACGATGGCCCGGCGGCGGATGCGGGACTGCAGCAGGGCGACGTCATCACAAAAGTCAATGGGCGACCTGTCCATAGCGAGGAAGAATTTAAAACGCTTGAAAAGGGCATGAAGATCGGTGAGAAAGTGAATGTCGAGATCCAGCGCGGGGATCAGGGCGGCAAGGGCGTCATCAAGGTAGGCGAGGCTCCCTAAACCAAACGCCGGCCGCGACGGAAAGACGTTTACTCCGCCGGTTCGTTCGGGACACCGGCATCGCGCAGGTCCCGCCATGTCTGCGCCGAGATCTCCACCTGGCAGGCGTTCAGAGCTTCTTTGAGTTCAGCGGGAGTCGCGGGACCGGTCAGCGTGATATCGATATCCGGGTTGCGCATCGGGAAGCGCAGCGCCAACCCCAACAAAGTCAGATCGTGTGCGCGGCTAAAATCGTAGAGCTTTCCGGCGCGGCCGCGCATGCGACGATAATCGCCATGGCGAGACCGATCGAGCCGTGGATCTTGCCCGGTAAGCAGGCCGAACGCAAGCGGTGAGCCACAGATCACGCCCACATTTTTCTCACGCGCCATTGTGATGAGCGGCGCGGCCGATTGATCCAGCAGCGTGTAATCGAGGTACGTCAGGATCGTATCGAAGGAGCCATGCGTGGTCGCGATCTCGAGAAGGTCGTGGAAGCGGGTCGCCAGCCCGAAATAGCGGATCCTTCCGGCGTGCTTCGCCTCGATCAGCGTTTCCAGAACGCCGCCCGGCGCGAGCACCTGGTCCAACTCCTCGACATCGTGGATCTGGAAGAGGTCGATCTGATCGCGCCCCAGCCGTTCCAGACTGTTTTGGAGCGATTGACGCACATAAAAGGCCGCCTCTCCCGGCGAGAGAGAAGCTGGAACGGGCGATTTGGTCGCGACGAAGACAGATGCGTCATCCAGACCACGCAGAAACCTCCCCACTCGAAACTCCGAGGCTTCGTACTGCGCCGAGGTGTCGAAATAGCGGAGCCCGCCTTCGTATGCGGCCTCCAGAGTGGCAATCGCGACCTCCTCGCTTCCGTGTCCGATCGTGGCACACCCTATGCCCAGTGGAAAAACTCCGTTTGCAAGCGTCGCATAAAAGCCCCGCACATCCTCGCGAAATCCCATGATTTCTCCTTTCGATCCTTTGGGTTCTATTGCGCGATGCTCTACCCTCGTTCCTTTATTCCGAATTTCCCTCCGTAACATGAGACAATGGTGCTCGGCTCCCTTACTTTACGGCAACCTATGCATTCGGACAAACCTTCTACTGCCTATCCAGATACTGCTGATCAATGCGATGCGAAATAACGAACCGGTCCTTGCCCCAACCCCTTGTGTGCGGTCCCAGGATACAAATTTTGTTGTAATCTCCAATACCTTCGCCAAAACGGGTGGCGAATCCATGAATGAGAATAGGGCTTTCGGATCGAAGTTGTAGACGCCAAGCCAACAACTCTCGAAAGTCGAAAACCCATGCCCGATATTTTACCCGTTCTGCTCCTGCTCTCGCCC
>JBBRKX010000341.1:0-6006 GCA_038231675.1 Chthonomonadales bacterium
ACTCAGGGCGAGAGCCCTATAGGCCTGGTTGAGATCGTACTCTTTGCGATACTCGCGCTGATCGTCATCGTAAAAACGCGCTCGTTATGGGTTGCGATTGGACTACATACGACCTGGGACTGGAGCCAGAATTTTTTGTATAACACGCCGGATAGTGGTGTCAATTTCCCTGGAGGCTTGCTGCATTTGGTAAGGCAGGGTCCAGATTGGCTCTCGGGGGGGCCGGTAGGTCCCGAAGGCAGTATCTTGGCTGTTCTACTTACCTTGGCGGCTATCGTATTCTTCTTCCGAACAAAATGGGTTCACCCTTCTCCTGAATCGCTCTATGTCTGGGAGAGGTTCATAACGCATGAAAAGAGCACGGCGCCCGTTGCTGCGCCGCGTTCGCGTGTCCTTGCCATTGCCTCCCTTATACCGGTGCTCCTAGTTATCCCAAGTTTCCCAAACATCTTACCGCGCGGTCTGCCGGCAGCGGTATTCGTGACGACCACCGCGATCTTATGGTACAAGGCCCAGTCATCATAGAGGCTGTTTTCGGGGCCGTATCTGCGTTGCGGCCTCAACCGCCACATCTGTTTAGCGGTTGGCAAACCAAACCACATAATCGTTGAGGGGCTGGTAATTGGAAGAGGAATGATCCGTTGCTTCCAGATCGCACAGAGGAACTGTATAGGGACGACGATCCAAATGGACATTTACAAGAACACCGTACAGGTCATCGACGTCCGCAATTCCTAGAACGTCTACAATCTCTCCGACCGCTACGGGACCACGTCGGAGCTGTTCTTCCCGGCGTGCTTTGAAAGGAAAGCGGAGTGCCCGTTGCAAATGCTCCTCCCAGGCATTCAGATAGGTAAGCTCGTCCGCCATTCCCAGAGGCCCGAGCAGTTCACTGATTCCAGGGTTGATATCGGCCAGATGGTCCCAGCGATGATGGGCCATGATTTCCTGGTACACGGTTTCTGTTTCGCGAAGCGTGTCGCGCGGTGTGGCCGGTGACACTTCCTCTGTTTCTAATACCATGGTCTCCCATCCCAGCCCCTCCAGTTCGCACTTACGGATGTAGTCCGCCGGAATGGAACGCAGGGTCAGGCTGTCCCATTTGAATGCGAGTGTGCCTTCCTCCGGATAGAGATCCGTCACCCACCCCTGCCAGCCAGCTAGTGAGAGTGTGGGATCGTTCGGATCCATCACGTTGGGATTCACGACGACCGCGTTACCGACACGAAAACTCGTTTTACCTGGCATTTGCATTCCTCCTGTTCTTCGCCTTATCCGCTCCTGTGCATCGGACGCAATCAGCATTCAGTAATTTCCCACCAACCAGGCTCGGCATAATCCGAGAAGGCGGCCCAATATTGTGTCCCAATAACGCCTGTGCGTCAAGAGGAACACAAAACCAAGCCAAACGGGAACGTCCTCGCCTGATTGCCTGACCGCAGGTGGTGATCGCGCAGAGGGTCAAGCAGTACACGAAGGGGCGTGTGACGGGGATCGAGCAGCGTCTGCTTGTGGGAACGTTGCCCCAATTGATGGCTCTCCTGCCGCAAGAGTGCAAAATCAGCACGGCTTACATCGAGCGTGTGAATGCGACTTTCCGTGCCCGTTGCTATAGTCTGGTCCGGCGTGGTCGCGCTCTCGCCCGGCAAACGAGCACTCTGCAGAGCGGCATGTATCTGGTGGGCTGCCTGTACAACTTTTGTACGCCATAACAGAGTTTGCGACGCGCGGACGGCGCCTGCACGCCCGCGATGGCGGCTGGAGCGTAAGAGAACTGCTCTTGTATCGGTTCGTGCCGCCGCCGTTGGTAGCAAAAAAGAAACGGGGGCGCAAGCCCGAATCAGAAGCTCGGCCACAAGAAGGAGGCGATCAAGTTGTCACCAGATCATGTGGTCCTACCGGGAATCCGCCCGGCAATCCGGCTGCGACAATTTCCTTCATGGGACGTCTAACTGGGATATGTTACGACGTGAATCGACAGTTTTAACCTGGTGCGGCGTTTTTTGCTTCATCCTTCTTGTCTGCGCTTCGGCGATTATGAGCGCCCCGGCGTTACACATCCAGGCAAAGCCTGTTGGCGAGCAATTGTTTCGCCAACAGTGCGCCGTTTGCCACGGCGTGCGGGGCGAGGGAACGAAACGCTATCATTCCCCGCTCATCGGCTCCCTGGCTGTCCCCGACCTTGCACGGTTTATCGCGAAATCCATGCCGCCCGGTCCACATAAATGCAGCGTCCCGGTCTCCCAGAAAGTCGCGGCCTATATCTACGATGCGTTCTACTCTCCCATCGCACAGGCGCGCAATCGGCCCGCCCGTGTGGCGCTTTCCCGCCTTACGGTCCGGCAGTTCCGCTCCGCAGTCGCCGATCTGGTGGATAGCTTTCGAAACGGCGACCAGCCAGGCGACCAGCATGGTCTGCGCGCCGAATACTATAAATCGCGGAAGCCGCGCGAGTCCGCCGCAGTGCTCAAGCGGATCGATCCGACGGTCCAGTTCGATTTCGGACAGGCTGCGCCGGCGGCGGACCAGTTCGATCCCTACCAGTTCTCCGCTCGCTGGACCGGCGCCGTGCTTGCGCCGGATACGGGAGAATACGAGTTCGTGGTGCGTACGGACCATACCATGCGCCTGTGGGTGAACGATCCCGGTCGGCCCCTGATCGATGCCTCCATAAAGTCCGGCAACGCAACCGAATATCGCGCCTCGATCACTCTGCTGGGCGGCCACTTTTATCCCATTCAGCTCGAGTTCTCCAAGGCGACCCCGGGTGTGGACAACGCGGCGGGGGCAAAGAACAAACCGGCGGCAAAAGCCTTTGTCACGCTGGCATGGAAGCGTCCGAAACAGATTGTGGAGACGATCCCTCAGAACTGTCTCACCCCGGTCGAGGTTCGAGAGACTTATGTGCCGTCCACGCCCTTTCCGCCCGACGACCGCAGCATCGGGTACGAACGCGGAAACTCCGTCTCCAAAGCGTGGGATGAAGCGACGACCGAGGCCGCGCTGGACGCCGCAAGTTACATCGAAGCGCACCTGCGGGAACTGTCTGGAATTCCCGACGACGCGCCCGATCGGTCCGCGAAAATCCAGGCGTTCTGCCGTCAGTTCGTGGAACGCGCCTTCCGTAAACCGCTCACAGCCGATGTCGAGAGTCTCTACATTGCGCGACAATTCACGGTCGCGCCCGACGTGAAAATGGCGGTCAAACGGATCGTGCTTTTGACGCTCCAGTCGCCCCGTTTCCTCTATCGGGAGATCGGCGGCGGGCAGTCGGACGCTTTCGATACGGCGTCCCGGCTCTCCTTTGGGCTCTGGGATTCGCTTCCGGACGCGGAGCTTTTGCGGGCGGCGGCGGCGGGCGAACTCGTGACGCGCGACCAGGTGAGGCATCAGGCGGAACGCATGCTCGGCGACCGGCGTAGCTGGTACAAGTTGCGCGATTTCCTCCTGTTATGGCTGAAAGTGGATGACACCCCCGAAATCGCAAAGGACACCAAGAAGTATCCCGGTTTCGACTCCGTCGCTGCTGCCGATCTGCGCACCTCTCTGGACCTGTTTCTGGAGAACACTGCCTGGAGCGATCGCTCCGACTACCGCGAAATGATGACCACGGACAAGCTATTTTTGAACGGGAAGTTGGCGGCGCTGTATGGGGCGAAACTGGCTCCCGATGCGCCCTTTCAGCCGGTTTCGCTGGATCCGACGGAACGCTCGGGCGTGCTGACGCACCCGTATCTGATGTCGCGGTTCGCCTATTTCGACTCGAGTTCCCCGATCCACCGTGGGGTGCTGGTCACGCGCAATTTCCTGGGGCGCGTTTTGCAGCCCCCGCCTATGGCCTTTATCCCGGTCCCCGCCGATCTGCATCCGGACATGACGACCCGCGAGCGTGTCGCGATGCAGACAAAGCCGACATTCTGCGCGGGATGCCACAGTCGGATCAACCCGCTGGGCTTTACCCTGGAGCGGTTCGACGCCATCGGACGCATACGCGACAAAGAAAATGGCAAGCCGATCGATTCCACGGGAAGCTATCGTTCTCTGGCGGGGCAGGTGACTCCCTTTTCCGGAGCGCGAGACCTTGGCCGCTACCTCGCCGACAGCGAAGAAGCGCACGCCGCATTCGTCGAGAAGTTGTTTCAATACGTGGTGAAGCAGCCCATTCGCGCCTATGGCCCGCAGGCGCTTCCCGAACTTCAACGTAGCTTCGACAGCAATGGCTGCAGTATTCGTAAACTTATGGTCGACATCATGGCGGAATCCGCTTTGAAGCGGTAGAATCATGGTAAGTGGTCCATCGTCCTGGAGGCAGAATCGAAAACATGAGCAACACCCGACGTGAGTTTTTACGCGATCTAGGCGTCAGCGCCGCGCTTCTCCCGTTTGTCGCCAACCTACCCTGCCTTGCCGCCCCGGCTGGCGCGCGACGCAAGCAGCGGCTGATCGTCATGTTCAGCCCGGACGGCGTCGTGCCCGAAGCCTTCTGGCCCGATGAGGCAGGCGCTACCTTCACGCTGAAGCCGATCCTCAAGCCCCTTGAGCCTTTCAAGGACCGCACGCTTGTGCTGCACGGAGTCTGCGACCGGGTGCGCGGCGACGGCGATAGCCATATGCGGGGTATCGGTTGTCTGCTCACGGGGACCGAGCTTTTTCCAGGGAGCATCCAGGGCGGATCGGACACTCCGGCCGGTTGGTCGAGCGGCATCTCGATCGATCAGGAGATCAAGAACCACCTGCAACTGGATCCCGCTACCCGAACGCGCTTTGGATCGCTGGAGTTCGGCGTCATGGTTCCCGACCACGCCGACACCTGGACACGCATGTCCTACGCCGGTCCAAACATGCCGCTCACGCCCATCAACGATCCGTACCAGATGTTCGGGAAGCTGTATGGCCGCATGAAAGACCAGGAAACGCTGAAGAGCGTCCTCGACGATTTGAAAGGGGACATGGACAAAGTGCGCGCCCATGTTGGAGCGCAGGACAGGCAGATTCTGGACGAGCACGCCACCCTGGTGCGCGACATGGAGGTGGAGCTTCGCACTGGTTCCACGCAGGACATCGGCCATGCCGTTCCGACGCTCGAACCGGGTGTCAGCGAGGATAACGACAACATTCCGCGCATCAGTAAGCTGCAAATCGACCTGCTGGTGAACAGCTTCGCCGGGGATTTCGCGCGGGTGGCCACGCTGCAATACACAAACTCCGTCGGGCAGGCGCGACACCGATGGCTGGGCATCAATGAAGGGCAGCACGACCTTTCGCACAAGCCGGACAACGATGCGGATGCCCAGGAAAAGCTCACGAAGATCAACAACTGGTACTGTTCGCAGCTTGCCTACCTGGCCGCCCGGCTTGCGGCAACGCCGGAGCCCGGTGGACATGGCAGCCTTCTGGACAACACGCTCATTGTCTGGACCAACGAACTCGGCAAAGGCAACACCCACACGCTGGACAATATCCCATTCGTGCTCGTCGGCAACGGTCTGGGCTTCCGCATGGGGCGCTCCCTCCAGTACCCCAGACTTCCGCACAACCGGTTGCTGCTGTCTCTGGCGCACGGTATGGGCCATCGCATCCCCCGCTTCGGCAACCCGAACTACTCCAGTGACGGCCCCCTCCCCGACCTCACCTGACATCATTCAGGGGTTTCCTTGTGAAACGGAAAAGAGCGGATGCACCCGCTCTTTTCCGTTAATATTGGGTTCTGGCCCATTTTTGATGATGCCCCCTCGCCTTAGAGCGTGTTTAGCAAATCCGCTTTCCATGCGGGATAATCTGTCATGGAAACACGAAAACCCTATCCTACCGATGTAATGGTCAGTCACATGCTCCACAAATTAGGTTGCTGATGGTATCCGCTGTCGCTTCGGACTTTGGTTCATAAATCGAGCGGGCAAGCGGAGAACCATTGCCGACCGTCAGTAGTGCGGCTATCTCCGGAAACGTCAAATCACCCTGGTGTCGAACCCCAGGACGAGTTCCCACTGACCTGTGTCTCGCCAA
>JBBRKX010000342.1:0-5980 GCA_038231675.1 Chthonomonadales bacterium
CGTAATTATCCGGCGGAACGCGCCACCAACCGCTAGTCCACGCAGGTGGACTTCGTGCACTTGCAGGCGCGGATTTATCCGCTGGCCAGGTGGACTTCGTGCACTTGCAGGCGCGGATTTATCCGCTGGCCGGGTGGACTTCGTGCACTTGCAGGCGCGGATTTATCCGCTGGCCAGGTGGACTTCGTGCACTTGCAGGCGCGGATTCATCCGCTGGCTGTAACCGCCGGCTAAAGGCTTGACGCCTTTTAACCACTGGCATCGCCCGCCGGCCTGGTTATCGTCGCACCGGACTATCGCGCGGCCGTCAGAGGCGGATAGAGTTCCTCGCCATGCGTATGCCGCCAAAGCGCCTCCGTGAGCTTCTCCGGGTCCGCCCTGTCCGGGGCGGAAAAGTCCAGATCCGCGCACACGGCGGCCCACTGACGTGCCGACCCGGACAACTTCCGTAGCGGCGGATTGATGCTGTTGAGCGCCACCCTATTCTTCTGAACCGTATAAGGCCGGAAGTCGGGTGTGTCCTGAAACACGTTGCGCATGGGAATAGCGGCCGCGTCGAACTGGTTGAGCGGTTTCATATCCAGGATCAATTCGATCGTGCGCAGCATGCTGAGCTGATTATAGTTCGTGCTGATGATCTTCCCACGCCGGTTGTACGGACTGACCACCAATCCCACCGTACGATGTCCTTCGACGTGGTCCAGGCCCCCTTGCGCGTCATCCTCCACGATGAAGATCGCGGTCGGCTCGTCCCGCCAGTACTTCTTGCTATGCGAAATCGCGTCCACCAGCTTACCTATCGCCATATCGTTGTCGGCGACATCGGCTTCCGGCGTGTACGCCCCCGGTTTGGTGCCCGACGTATGATCGTTGGGAAACCAGATCGTCGTAAGCTGCGCCAACGGCTTGTCCTGGATGTCGGCGGCAATACGCGCACAGTGCCCCACATCTTCGTTGCGATCCGCGGTGACCGCGACCCTTGTGTTGTACTCCCTGTCGGAGTGGCGCGCAATGCTGGGCAGCGGGTCGAACTCGCCGTAGTTGTAAAACGTGCGCCCCGCCTGCATCGCCGCCTGCCAGAGGAACGGATTGCCCGCATACACCAGAGGATCGGTGCCGCAACAGGGATAGGAGCGCGGATAAGAGTTCATGGCGCGCTCGTCATAGTCGTCGGCGAACGCCTCGTTGAGCCAATGATGCCCGTCCGCGCTGATAGCTCCCGAGCAGTAGAGGTTATCGAAGAGCCCGAATTCGCGCGCGAGCGCATGGTGATTGGGCGTGATCTTCTCTCCAAACATCACCAGCTTCGGGTCGCCGCCGACATGCCCCGAGGGCGTCGCCACATCGCCGAACACCTGATCGTACGTGCGGTTCTCCTTGATGACCAGGATGACATGCTTGAAACGCGACCAGAACGAATCCGTGCGCCCGGCAAGCGCTGCGGCCATGCGGTCAAAATGGTTGTTATGGGCGACCTCGATCGTCTGCCGCGCCAGAGTCTTTTCGTCCGGAACAGGCAAAACTCCCAGACTGCCCAGGACGGAATACACGCTGTGCCCGACGAAGTTCTCCCCTTGCAGCGCGCCGCCCGGGCCCGCTTGCGGCATCGCCGCCCCCGAGTTGGAACGCGCGCGGGTAATCACCGCGCCCTCGGAGCCGATGCCCTTGCTGTTGGCGACGTACAACGTCCTCCCATCTGCGCTCAGCACGACCCCAAGCGGAAACCACGCCACGGGCATCAGGCCGGCGATATGAGTCTTGTCGCTGTTGCCGCCCGCGATCGCATCCAGCGCCACAACTTCCACGGCGTTGTCACCGCCCAGCGATACGTACAATGTGGCCCCATCCCGCGAGAGGGCAAGGCCATTGGGGCTGGCGGCGGCCAACTTGCCGGGAGCGGGACTCGTGGGAATGATCTCGTCCACGGCATCCGTCGTCAGATCGATGACCGACACCGTTTCGGCGTTCGCATTGGCCGCAAACAGACGCTTGCCATCCGACGACATCAGCAGATCCGCGGGCTGCAAACCGACCTCGATCGACTTCTCAACGGCATGCGCCGGGTCTGCGGCGAAGTGGTCCGCCCGCAAAACCGACAGCGTTCCGGTAGAGGCCTTGTACGTCTCCGGATCCACCACCACCGGGTCTTCGGTATCCAGAGTGTCGCCCGCTTCCGGGACCTTCCCGCCCCGATTGGCAACGTATATTTTATCTCCCGATGCACTGACGACAATGCGTTCCGGAGAGCTCCCAACCGGCGCTTCCACAAACTTCGCGGTCCCGGTAGCCTCGTCATAAGAAGTCAAGTCCACCGCAGCGACCGTGCCATTGTTAAACAGCGACACATAGAGCGTTCGATTGTCAGGGCTGAGCGCCAGGCCGCAGGGCGCGGAGTCTTTTGCCTGCTTATTGGGCTGGATGCGCGATAGGAGCGGAAACAGAATAGGTTTCTGCTCCACCGCATGGCCCGCCGCATCGAAGCGCGTGGCGAAGACCGTCCCGATCTGCCCCTTGCCCGCTTCCTCGGCTTTTGCCCGCCCCGTTGTATACAGGGTGCGTCCATCCTTCGACCACGCGATGCCCCCAAAGTTATGCGTTCCTGGAAGGACGTCCGCACGGAACTTACCGGTATGCGTATCCAACAGCCGCACCTCTTTCAGCAGCATCACCGCAAGCGTTCCGCCGTCCGGGCTGAGCGCCATATCTACCGGCCGGCCGTCGAAAGTGAGGTTTCTGCCCGCCGGAGCGATCGTCTGGCCGGTGGGAACGAAGTACGTGCCGTCGACCTGCTTGCCGATAATGGCCTTCTCCGAAAGCCCCTGAGCGGGCCGAGCGCCGAGCCGCATTCCACCGTACAGCAGCACCGCCCCGGGCAGCAAAAGCATACTCAAATTACGCCGTGTTCGTGATAAGGCCATGGGATTTCCTTCCGTTCGTGCCGGCGGCGGCAACTATTTCTGTTGTCCGTCTGCCTGGAGCGTGAACTGCTCGATGACGGAGCCATCGGGTTCGACCGCGCGAACCGATAGCGTAGCGCCGTTCACGTTGACTTCGCAATGATGGTGCGCCTTCTTCGCGGTCTTGACGAAGGGGGTGTCCGGAGTAACGTCGTACAATGGCGCGCCGCCTCCGCCTGTCACAAGATACGTGATCCCATGCGCGACATGGCGCTGATAGTCGTGGTCGTGACCATTGATGACCAGTTGAACGTGTCCCTCACTCAGAATGGGCTCGAGGCGCTTTGCCCGCTCCGCCGATTCTACCCTGCGATAAGGCATATCCACGCAGGTATGCACGGTATGGTGGAAAAACACGATACGCCATGTCGCGTTCTGATGCGCCAGAAGATCCTTTCGCAGCCACTCCTGTTGCGCCGCATACTCCGCTTCCGGCCGGTTGCTGTCCAGCGCGGTGAAATGGACGTTGCCATAGTCGAACGAATACTCCGCCGGCACTCCGAAGTAGCGGAAGTAAGGCGCGCCTTCCCGCTCGTGATTGCCCAGACTCGGGTAATATGCGGTCTGGCTGAGCGCCTTGCCGGCCACCTGCCAGAACTCGTCCCACTGCGCTTCGACCCTTCCATCCGCGACCTGATCGCCTGTCTGAACCACGAAGTCGGGTTTGAACAGGCTCATCCGCTCCAATACCGCCGCATGGACTTTCGGCTGGGTCCGATTGTCTCCATAAGCAACGAACCTAAAGGGCTGGTTCCTCGGAGCGGCCGTCATGAAGCCCCCGGATTTCGTCTCTCCGGCGCACGTGACGGAAAAGGCGTAATGCCTATAAGGCTTCAAGCCGGAAACCTTTACCCGATGATACCGGGTTTCCGCCGCATCCTGAACCGGCTTGCCGCCTCCCACCACCGTCACGACGCCAACGGTCGGGTTGTCGCTCACCCAGCAGACGGTAATTCCCGTCTCCGTCGGCATCATCAAGTAAGGCCCTTTGTCGATCCCAGATGCAAGCGCGGTAGCACACACGGCTGTCAGGACTGTGGCAACCGCTAATTTCAGTATATATTTCATTGTCGCTCCACAAAAAATTGTCTGCCATGCTCGCAAATAAGACTCTATGAACTTGATCGAATGTTCATAGAGTCTCCTTGGTGCAGGCATCTGCTGGATTACATTATGGCGTAAGTTTCAGCAAATAGCTATCGTGTTCGTCGTAGTAGCAGGTCCAGACGGCATGCGTTTTAGCATCCACGGCGATGGTGTGCGAGCCTTTCGGCGTGACGACCGTGCCGAGCAACTTGGCGCCGTCTTCCGTCGCCTGCACCACGGAGATCGCGCCCTTGCAGGCGCAATAGATGCGCTGGTTGCCTTTGTCGTAAGCGATCTGATCCACGCCTTTTTCGATATCGACCGTGGTGATCACCTTCCCGGTCTTCATATCCACCACGGCCAGTTTGCCGTTGCTGCCGGCGGAAAAGAGCCGCTGGGTCTTGCCATCGATCGCCAGGCCGTGCGGGCCGACTACCGGAGTGACGTCGAATGTCTTCTCGACTTTGTTCGTGGTGGGGTCGATCACCTGCACCGTATTGTTGCTCTTGATGTTCTGATAGATGCGTGCACTGGTCTTGTCGTACACGATCTTTTCCGGCGCCGTCGGGATCGTCACCGTGGCGACGATCTTCTCGGTTTTGGGATCGATCACCCAGACATCCTCGCCATCATCGTGATCCGCGTAAATCATGCCGTTCTGGGAGCAATATAGCACATCGTCCACGGGGCCGGTGACGGCGATCTCGCCCGTCTTTTTCAAAGTGGTATAGTCAAGGATGACGATCTTGTGCTCCACGTCGTCACCCAGAAAAATCTTGTTGTCCTTGCGGTCCGTCGCGACGCCCTGCGCGGTGCCCACCTCGACCGAAGGAAGTGCCGTATCGGTCTTGAGGTCCACGATCGCAACCGTCTTGGTTCCTTTATGCGTCGCGAAGACACGCTCCGAATGCCCATCCATCAGCATCCAGTCGAAACCGCCGGGGCCACCGGGGATTACAATGGGTTTCTGCGCCTTGAGTGGGGCTTCGGCAAGCACAGGCAGCACCGCAAGCCCAAGCAGAGCTGCGGTCATCAACGTCAAACTTCGGTACGTAAACATAGGTTCATCCTTCTTATTGGCCGGCCGCCTGCGGCGTCGGGGCCTGCTGCTCCGTCTGTTGCTTGTGCGCGGCAATGGTCGCCTTCTGATCCGCCGACATCCCCGGATTGAGATCGCCGCCGGGCGCATCGGTCGCATCGTGAGAATGACATCCGAACAGGAAGATCATGCTCAGCGTAAGCCACAACAGGCACATAGCAGTGCGATACAGAGAACTTTTCATCATGCCCTCCTGAGGGGTGAATACGGTGCGAGACACATGCGGGAAGGAAGTCATGGATCCAGACTTCCTTCCCACAGGGGAAGGAATCAGGGAATTATTGTCCATGAACCCGCATAGTAGTCGTGGACGGCCTGCTGGCAGGTCTCCGTGGCGCTTCCAACCGGATATCCACCGGATCCGCCGTTCGCGGCATAATCGGACATCGCGTTGGGGTCATAGCACCATTTCAGCCCGTCCGCCTCGCTTGCCGGCCGGCCGGCAATGCCGAACCCCGCGTAGTTTCCAACCTGCATCTTGATGATCTTGGCGTGGCCATCTACAAAGGCGTAATTCAAGTTGGTCATATGGCGCACGGACGCGGTGCTGCTGGGAGAGTCGCTCCCCCCATAAACGTTGTCCATCGCGATCGAATAACCCGGCGTATCGTACGTATCGCCGAAAGCCACACACTCCGCCGGGGCCACGATGGCTGCGATGTTCTTACCATAACGCGACCCATCCGGGTTCTGAATGGTCAGACCGTAGCCGCTGTCGCTGACCCAGCCGTCATTGTAGCCATATCCCTGCATGCGAAGTCCGAGCTCGGCGGGATACTGATCCGGGCGCTTGGCTTGCTGCGCCACAGTCGCCTGCGTGGACCGGTCGGGGCATATC
>JBBRKX010000343.1:0-5967 GCA_038231675.1 Chthonomonadales bacterium
GAATGGCGCAATTCATTGCGGCGGGAATGGCGCAATTCCGTTTCCACCGACGTGACGATAACCTATGATGGTCACCATGGCGATACCCATGACGGTGGACATGGCGCAATTCATTGCGGCGGGAACAACGCATAGGGTTTAGCACTCCCGAAGCGCGGTGGAGTCGCGTAATTACACAATGACCCTGAACTCTCGTTGTTGTTCAGGCAGGCCTTTATTTACCCTATGTTGAACTATCCATCACATCGCGTCCGCGATCTCAGAATTCTAGATGGAAACGGGAACCAACCCCGGGGAGGCTATGATAAATGGCGATTGAGTCGGCGTCGGATTCAGCGGCATACGCGCGGAAGCGTGTGGGTGCAAACGATAAAATTGTTTTAGGGGTCATCGGCCTCTCCGGCCGCGGTCTTGGGAATCATATCCCCTGGTTTTCCGCGCATCCCGATGTTGAGATCGGCGCGGTCTGCGACGTGTATGAGCCCCGCATGGACGAAGCGGTCGAAAAGACGGGGGGCACAGCAAAGAAGTATAAAGACTATCGAGACATGCTGGCGGATAAAGACATCGATGCGGTCATCGTAGCAACTCCCCCCCACTGGCACGCCCTCCAAACTCTCGACGCGCTGCAGGCGGGCAAGGATGTATTTTGTGAAAAGCCCATGAGCCGCTATCCTACGGAAGCGCGTCTGATGGCGGAGTACGCGCGACGATATGGTCGGATCACGCAGGTTGGCACGCAGGTGCACGCCACCGCGAACTATCACAAATGCGTCGATGTGGTCCGCTCGGGCGTGCTGGGGAAGATCAGCGCGGTCCGAAATATGTGCGCGATGAACGACGATTCGGAAGGGCTGGGAAATCCCCCGAACACCGATCCAATGCCCGGCCTGGACTGGAATACCTGGCTTGGCCCGGCCCCCGAATCCCCTTTCAACATCGGGCGATTTCGGGACGGAATGCACCGGTACTTCGCGGATTACGTCGATAGTTGGCTGCACGAACTGGGACCGCATATCATCGACCTGCCCTTCTGGGCGCTCGATCTGGGCCAGCCCAAATCGGTCACCGCGACCGGCGGAAGATATGCGACGAATAGCATCGCGGATGTTCCCGACACCATGGAGGTCGTCTGGGAGTTCCCCGATATGATCATGACATGGTCTCTGATGCAGTCGAACGGTTATAATTTTGGCGTGGGCGAGCCGGGCCCCGGTCGCAAGATTGGCATCCTATTCCACGGTGACCAGGGCACCCTCGCCGCCAATTATGGCCAGTGCGTGGTTCAGGGCCGAGACGGCAAAGTGGTGGAAGACCGCGAGTATCCCGTCGCCGCACCCCCTTCGCCAGGCCATGAGCGCGAGTTCCTGGATGCAATCAAGACTCGCGCGGAATGCTCCTGCAGCTTTGAACGCCATCTTCCTCTGCATGTGGCGCTTAACCTCGCGCACATATCCCTGCGAACGGGCCGCAAGCTTCATTGGGACGAGGAGAAATGGGAAGTTACGGGCGACTCGGAAGCGACCGCCATGCTCACTCCGCAGTACCGCGCGCCCTATAAGCTCCCCACCCTCTGAATCGGTTGCGCCCACACATGCCCGTCCGCCCAATTTCTCCTGTCCTCCTCTTCCGCGCGGCAAGAGGAGGACAGGAGCGGCGGTTTCTTCGCGATATTGGCAAATCTATCCGGTCGATCTCTTTTGGAAGGACCCATTTATGACGACTGCCCGCAAATCCGTGGCTTTAAGTTCGTTTCTGATCGCGCTTTCCGTGTCCATTGCGTGCCTTTCGGACCGAGCACTCTGTCAGGCAGCGCCGCAGCCTGCGAGTCTCATCGTCGCGCAAAATACGCCGGTTGGGGCGATCGGTCGTCTGGTGGCGCAAAGCGATCAAAGCCCGGCAGCGAAAAAGACCATCGTGAACACGGAGGCTGAACCGCTGCCGATCGCCATTCTACCCAACGACGCCCATATTCGTTACATCGGCCGATTCGATAGGAGCGATCCGCCTGGCCCGCGTTGCGCGTGGTCCGCAAGCGCCCTGCAATGCGCGTTCCAGGGAACCGGACTGAACATCAAGCTGAAAGATTCGGACAGCGACGCCTACGAGGTCTTTCTCGACGGCAAAGACTTCGAAGTCCTCATGCCGAAAGGCGGGGAGCATGTATATCGACTGTATGATGGGCCCGCGAACGGCCATCATACTTTGGAATTGGTAAAGCGCACCGAAGGATTCTTTGGAACCCCTCAGTTTCTTGGGTTTCAGCTTGCGGCCGGTGGCAAAATTCTCAGTCTTCCGCCGCAACGCAGTCGCCGGATCGAGGTGATCGGCGACTCGATCAGCTGCGGATACGGCAACGAGGGCAAGGATCAGCACGAGCACTTTTCCTACCAGACGGAAAACGCCGCCATGAGTTACGGCGCGATTGCTGCGCGAAAACTTGCGGCGGACTATACGTGCGTCGCGTGGTCCGGAAGAACCATGTGGCCGAAGAACACCATGGCGGAGGTGTACGACCGAGCGCTCGCCATGGATGCGAATAGCCAGTGGGACTACTCGCGCTGGAAGCCACAGGCGGTGATCATCAATCTGAGCACCAACGACTTCTCAGGGGGTGTCCCGGATGAGACCGGGTGGATATCAGGTTATAAGGCTTTCCTCGCCCATGTCCGCGACCACTATCCGCTTGCCATCCTCTACTGCGCCACAAGCCCCATACTGGGTGGAACGAACGATGCTAAATTGAAAACATTTTTGGAGAAGATCATTCAGGATGAACACGCGGCTGGGGACAAAAATGTACGTCTGCTGGTTTTCCAAACGCAGGACGGAGCGGACGGGTACGGAGCCGACTGGCACCCGAGCTTGAAAACCCATGCCATTATGGCCGAAAAACTCGTCCAGACGCTCCAGACCGATCTGGATTGGAAGCACTGAAACAGAACGCTTACTCAGGAAGACCGAAAATAAGCACGAATTGAGCCATCCCACAGTGCGAGATGGCTCATAGTTATAGTTCAGCTGAGCGTCGCATTATTTGTGGCTGGCAGCGAACTCATGCAGATAGTCCGCCAGAGCGCGGCAGCCTTCGATCGGGAAGGCATTATAAATCGATGCCCGGAAGCCGCCAACGGCGCGATGGCCCTTCAGGCCATCCATGTCACGCGCCTTCGCTCCGTCCAGGAATTCTTTGTCCAGGTCGGCGTTTTTGAGACGGAAGGTCACGTTCATAAGCGAGCGGTCCACCTTGTCGGTGACGGCCGGCTCGTATATGCCTGGATACTCGTCCAGGGCATTGTAGATAAGCGCCGCTTTCTCGCGATTGTGGCGCTCGACGCCTGCAAGCCCGCCCTGTGCTTCCACCCACTTCAGCACCAACCCGACCACATATATGGCGAAAGTAGGCGGCGTATTGTACAGGGAATCCGCCTTCGCATGTGTCTTGTAGGACAGGATCGCCGGAAGATCGTCGCTGCCCTGTTCGAGGTACGATTTCCGCGCCACGACAAGCGTTACCCCCGCCGGACCCGCATTCTTCTGTGCGCCCGCGTAGAACAGATGAAATTTCGAGTAGTCGATGTTCTTGGCCATGATATCCGAAGAAATGTCCCCGATGAGAGGAACATCTCCCGTATCCGGAAGCTCGGCATATTCCGTGCCTTCGATCGTGTTGTTCGTGGTGATATGAACGTAGGCAGCGCCCGGCGTAAGCTTCAGACCCTTGGGAATATGAGAGAACTTCTCCCCCTCGGATGTCGCGGCGACATTCACATTACCGATCTTTTTCGCCTCTTTGATCGCCTTTGTGCCCCACTCGCCCGCGTTCACATAATCTGCGGTCTGACCGGCCTTGAGGAAATTCATCGGAAGCATCGCGAACTGCATGCTCGCGCCGCCGCCCAAAAACAGAACCGTGTAATCGTCCGCAGAGAGACCAAGCACCCGGAGCAAGCGCTCCTTCGTCTCCATGTGGATGGCTTCATAGTCCTTACCACGGTGGCTCACTTCCAGGATGGACATTCCCGAGCCGTTGATCTCCAATACACCCTTGCTGGCTTCTTCCAGCACCGGGACCGGCAGAATGGCGGGACCGGCGCTAAAGTTATAGATTCGCTTCATTATTTTTCCTATCTATGTTTGTATAATCGACGTAAAGCGGTTGTCTCGCGCGGAGCGCGGCCGCCGAACAAAGACGCTATTTCCTGTTCGCCTGTCCACCGACAACTTCGGACTGTAGGCCGCGAACCACGGCGGTTGAAGGCCGCCAGGGATGGAACCGGAGGTGCCAGGGGCGTAGGAACGATTCGATCATCACCGTGCGTGAAATCTTGGATTTGCCGAATTGGCGATCGGTAAAAATGATCGGGGTCTCGGCGATCGTCAATCCCGCCTGGCATGCCCTATGGGTCATCTCGACCTGGAAAGAATACCCTTCCGAGCCGACCGTCTCCAGTTCAATGGAGTTCATCGCATGCCGTGACCAACAGCGAAAGCCTGCGGTAGCGTCCGCAACGGGAATCCGGGCGATCGTCTGGACATAGCGCACCGCGAAGCGGGAGACCATCAGGCGGTGACGAGGCCAGTTTCGAACTCCCCCGCCAGGACAATAACGCGAACCGATCACGAGGTCGGCTTGCAGGCTGGCTTCCAGAAGATCAGGCAGGTAGTCCGGATTATGCGATAAGTCCGCATCCATCTGAACGATGCGGTCATAATTCGCCTTCCGCGCCCTTTCGAAGCCGTCACGGTAGGCGCGCCCCAGCCCTCGAGGACCAGTGCGACGCACCACACAGTAATGAGCGTACTCCAGTTTAGAAGCAAAAAGCACTTCGGCAACATCCGCCGTATGGTCCGGCGAATTATCGTCCATCAACATCACGTGGGCGTCCGGAAGAACCCGCGAAATCTTTTCCGCCAGAGGAGCAATATTCTCGGCTTCGTTATAGGTTGGAACGACGATAACTGTCTTCATAGACCAGAAAGAACCCCTCGCCATCGATTGCGCGCTACCCTATTATACCCGCTCTCGCCCATCCGCCCTTATAGTTCACATCGCCGTCCGCCTGTTGAAATGCAGCGGCGTGCATAACGAAACGCCGGACGCTTTTGACCACAAAGTTACGGAGAACGCCATGCGCGAAGAAATACGGAGCCATAGGTTCGTAGATTAAGGAGGAGGGCTGTTCCATTGGGAACGTCTCGGGTGGGACCAGGTGCGTAGTGAGATCGAAACTTTTCGCGCCATTGTGCCGGGCGCATAAATCATCATAGGAACGAGCACACATGCGTATCCTTGCCATCTCAGGAAGTCTTCGAGCGGCTTCCTCGAATACCGTTCTGCTGAAAGCTTTGGCCTCTCTTGCTCCGACAGGAACCGAGATCATCCTCTTCAGCGGCCTTGGCGATCTTCCCCACTTCAATCCCGATCTTGACGGTGAAGATGCTCCGCCAGCCGTAGCGGACTTCCGGTCTCAGATGCAGGCTTCCAAGGGTGTCCTGATCTCCTCTCCTGAATATGCTCATGGCGTTCCAGGCGTACTCAAGAATGCTCTGGACTGGGTGGTCGGCAGCGGCGAATTTGTCTACAAACCCGTCGCCCTTATCAGCGGATCGGCACGATCGATTTATGTTCAGGCTGCTCTCATAGAGACCCTTACCGTGATGATGGCGCGCATGGTCCCCGAGGCATCCGTCACCCTGCAGCTCACCGGTAATAAAATCGACGAAGCCGGTGTCCTCGCGAATCCCGATTTTACGGAGAAATTGTCCTTCGGGCTCACGGCCTTTATAGGTGCGATCCACGCCGCCGAAATGGAAACTGGAATGCCTCTTGCCGAGTGAGAACACATAGTCTCACCTTACACAGTCTAGCATTTTGGCGGAACGTCGCCCTCTCTTCAGCGGACTAAAGTCCTCTGCTAGGGGCCTGCGGCCGCTTCTCCTTCGGAGAATAACCTCTCCCCACGA
>JBBRKX010000344.1:0-5961 GCA_038231675.1 Chthonomonadales bacterium
GCCGATGTAAAATATTGAACCGCTTATTTGATCAGCTGAACGTTGACATAGCTGAAGGTGCCGTTGTTGTCCTCCGCCACGCCTTTGAGAAGCGCCATGCCTTTGAACTGTTCTCCCTGACCGATGGCAAGCGTCAGAATGCGCACCTTGGCACTATTGCGACTTATAACGAACTTACGAAGCTCGCCGAAGTCGCTGATGCCGCCGTTCGGCTCACCGTCCGAAGCAACGAAGATATGGGTCGCGCCGGGCATCGACAACGCCAGATCGAGGGCTCCCGACAGGTTCGTGCCATCGCCGATCTCAATATGGTTGATATAGTCGAGCCCCTTTTGAATGTTCTGCACTGTGGCCGGCAGCAGCCCATCGGCCATTTTGAAGACGTCTCGTCTAAAGGTGACGATGTTGAAGGAATCATAGGGCCTCAACTCGGACAACGCCTTGCGCAGCGCATCCTGGGCCTTGCCGATCTTGTTGCCGTCGCGCATACTGCCCGAGATGTCCAGAGCGTAGACGATCCGCAGCCTTCCTCCTCCACCGCCCGCAGAAACAGGCCTTGGGCTGAAGATGGCGCCGCGCCCTACTCCGCCGGGCCCTCCGCCATGGCCGCGACCACCGTTGGGATCACCAAGCAATAGGCCGGTAACGTCGCCAAAGGGTATTCCCCGGTTGGATGCGACCCGAACCCCGCCGTCTCCGGTTCCGGTGCGCGATCCCCCATTGCCGTCTCCCTCACCAAAGCCATTGCCATTCCCGATGCCGGTCCCTTTGCCGCGTCCATAGCCGAGCCCGTCCCCGCCGGTTCCAGGCAGTTCCGACCCGGTTCCGTGGCCGCCGCCTGGAGGGCGCGTGCCGATTTTATTGCCTTCGCCCGCGCCGATTCCCGCGCCCGGCTTGCTGCGCAGCGAAGCCACCGCAAGTTTTCCGTTCAGGTTCGTTCCAATGCCCTTACCTCGGCCGCTGCCTACGCCGCCGCTGCGTCCATTCCCTTCGCCACTTCCCACCCCTGGGCCGAGGCCAGGCCGCTCTTCGGGAATAGTATCCTTTGCAAGCGGATTCTCCACCGACATGATGTGCCGGCCTCCGCCACCACCGATACGCGGAGCTTCTTTGGGCAGGTTTTCGCCTCCCCGCCCGCCGCCGTTAAAATTTACGTCCTCGGGGGGCGCTTCCGGCCCGCGTGCTCCGCCGTGCCCGCCGGGAATGATCGCGGGAGCCGGCGCTCCTCCTCCACCAACAAAAAGATCCGGACGTACGGACGCGATCCTGCGAGGAGAACCTGCGTCCTTGCGTGCAATCGGGCTTCCAAGCGTCAGAGGCGTCTCTTTTTTCAGTTTGTCCGGTAAACCGCCGATGTCGGGCGTTACCGGGCGCACATCCGTCGGAGCCTTCGCGCGGGTTACGTTCGTTGGCAGGAT
This sequence comes from Chthonomonadales bacterium, assembly GCA_038231675.1. Lineage (GTDB taxonomy): Bacteria > Armatimonadota > Chthonomonadetes > Chthonomonadales > Chthonomonadaceae > JBBRKX01. Next base: position 1,419 of record JBBRKX010000344.1, read on the forward strand.
AGGCTGTTCGTGCCGCTCTACGATTGGCGCTTTCTCATGAACCGGAACGATATCCTTGACCGTGGGCGTGGCAATGCTTGCCACCGTGACCGGTTTCGGAACCGGCGATGCCTTGCGCGCCACCAGGACGGCGGGTTTGACCACGTGCTTGGGTTCCGTCTTGGGAAGCGGTTTCGGCTTCTCCTTCACCACCGGTTTCGGAGGGGGCGTGGGCTCTTTCAGCGGTTCCAGCGCGACCTCGATCTCCGCGGGCTTCAGGACCGGTCCCTTGTAGCCGAACGACCGACTGTTCATTAAAAGCAGCCAGTGAATACCGATCGAAACCGTGCAAAAAACGACAAGCCAGTACCAGCGTTCACTTCGCATAACCGCATACCTCGGCCAATCGGCCCGTCATCATGGTGTGCTCACGGCGACCGGAACCGGCGACGATGGCGACGATGCGTGCGTGGCGCCCGTGCCGGTCGGAGGGAGAGTCGCGGGGGCGGCCGGAGTAACGTCCTGCTTTGGATCGGTCGGCAGCACCACGCGCGTCAGTCCCGCCATGCGCACAAGATCCATAACCTGCATCATCCGCTCATAGCGCACATCGCGGTCGCCCTTCAAAAGCACGCGCGATGTCTTATCTTTTTTCGCGACGGCAACCAACCGTGACCGAACCTCGCCTTCCGTCGAGAGCCTGGCATCTACGTAGAGCTTCCCATCGCTCGCAATGGCGATCGTCAGATCCTTCGGAGTCTCCGGGGTACCCTCGCGTGTGCGCGTTTCCGGGAGTTTCAAGGAAACACCGGGCTGGCGCACAAAGGCGGTCGTCACCATCAGAATGATCAGCAGTGTGAGCGCGACATCGATCAGCGGAATAAGGTTCATCTCCGCCATCGGCTCATCTTCGTTCGCATGTCCACCGTGCATATCAGGCCTCCAGCCGTTCGAGCCGCGGCAAGGTCTGCGCGTGTAGCAGCGGAACAAGTTGAGCAACATGGCTCTGTACCCGCAGCAATACTCCCTGAACACGCCCAACAAGGAAATTGTATGCCATGACGCTGGGGATCGCGACGAGCAGACCGATCGCGGTGGCGCTCAAGGCGCCGGAAATTCCCTTGGAGAGTTCCGCTGCATTCAAGTTGCCCATTCCGCTGAAGGCTTGCATTACGCCCAGAACCGTTCCAAAAAGGCCAATAAACGGCGCGGTGCTTCCTATGGTCGCAAGCGTACTCAAATACTTACGGAGGCGCATTCGCTGTATGGAAAGCGCGACATCCGAAGCCTGCATCAGAGACTCCTCACTCGCCCCGGGCATGGCCATGACCGTCCTCATGACGTGGGCTACCGGTGCAGTCGAATATTCGGGCAATTGTAATTTTGTCTTATCGTGAGTGTTCAATCCCGCCTGGATCGAAACAAACGCACTCTCCTCCATGGCGCCAAGCCGAAAGAGCGTGAACAATCGCTCTAAAATGATCGCCAGCGCAAGCACGGACATCACGCCCAGGGGGTACGATGCAACGTGATCCGCTTGCAAAAATAGTTCTTTCATCGCTCTTCCTTTCAAAAACCCAATATGGAGAAGTTTCGAGATCGCACCCTTAGTTTCCGACGGTAGCTTTTAAGGCAGCGAGCCGGATCTTCGCGTTCTTAACACGGGTGTGACTGGGATAGGTAGTGACTAGTTTGCTTAATCGCTCGATGGCTTCCGGATTATGCTTTGCTTCGGCCAGCGCGACGCCGGACCAGTAGAGCGCCTCGGGGCCGTAATCGCCGGCGGATTTATCGGCCGCGACCGCGTCGAACGCGACGGCCGCTTCCGGAAAGCGCTTCAAGTTGTATTCCGAAGTTCCCAGTTTAAAACGTGCTTCGGGAGCAAGAGAACTCTTGGGATAGTTTGTGACCAGCGCCGTGTATTTGTCCCTTGCCTCCTCGTATTTCTCGGCCTTCAGGCGCGCGTCTCCGACGTGAAGCAGCGCTTCATCGGCGTAGGCGCTCTTCGGGAAATCGTTCGCCAGCCTCTCCCAGAGCGGCAAAGCATCCTGCGGTCTGCCCTGTTTATCGTTGATCCATGCCTGGGTGAACAACACGGTTCCCATCGTCTCTTGCGAGGGATTGTTTGCCAGCAGGGTTTTGCAGCCGTCCAATGCGGCGTCCCATTTTTGTTGATCCAATTCCGCCTGAACCAGGGCGAGGCGGGCCTGCTGTTCCGCTTCGGGCGTCGGCTTCAAGCCAAGCGCGGTTGTGGCCGCCTTTTCCGCGTTTGCCGGCTGCTTTAGATCCAGGTAGAGCCAGGCCAGGCGCCCTGCCGCATCGGACGACCAGAGTGCATTGGGCTGGGATCGTAATGCGGCGGCATAGGAAGCGGCCGCCGGCGCGATCTTATGCTGCGCTTCGTTGGCAAGCCCCTGAACGTATTGCGCTTCTCCCGCGATCGCCGGTTCCGGCATTAACTTCAGTGCGTCCGCCACGGCAAGCGCCGCCTCAGGGTACTTCTTCGCCGCCAGATAGAGGCGGGCAAGCCGCACTTCGCCACGAGCGCGTTCGGCGGGAGGCGCGTTCTTGATGGCGGCGGCAAGCTGGCCAGGATCTGAGATCGAATCGACGATGCCGCCCAGCATCTTTTTCGCTTCGGTCGCCTCCGGCGTCTGCGGGTAGTTCGTGACCACCGCATGATACGCGGCCAGTGCGGCGGAATGCTGGTTCGCGTCGTACAATGCGTCTCCCGCCTTCATCTGTGCTTTTGCCGCCAATTCGCTTTTAGGAAACTTTGCGACAAACTTCAGGAACAGCGCAGCCGCTTCGGGAGCGTGCTTGGACTGCAATTGCGTGTTTGCGGCCCAGTAGAGCCCCTGCCCGGCCACCGAGGGCTCGGGCGCTTTCGCGGCCTCTTCATAGGCGTGGAAGGCATTGTCGTACTGCTGCTGCCGATACCGGCAGTTTCCCAGACTGAGCGCCGCGCGAAAGTGCTCCGGATCCGTTGCGGGAAGCCGGTTCATGGCGCTTTCCAGGCGGGCAGTGGCCGCGCCATAATCCTGCATGGCCAGCAGTGCCTGGATCAGCCCATCTTCGGCCGATGCGGACATCGTCTTCGTGACGGCTTTATTCCCGCCATTCTGAAGCAACTGTTCGAACGCGCGACGTGCGTCTGGGTAGCGTTTCGCCTCGAGGTCCATCTGCCCCACCAACAAAAGGGCTTTGGGCCTATCCTCGCTATTCGGATAACGATCGATGACCACTTTGAGCCGATCGCGAGCCTCGTCCTGCTTTTTCTGGCGCAAAGCGGACAGACCCGCGCCGAAGTAGGCGTCGTCCACGAAATCGCTGCGCCCATAGTCGCGCGTTACTTTGTTGTAAGCGTCCGCCGCCAGATCGTATTTTTTCAACTGGAAATCGGCCTGAGCCAGCCAGTACCATGCGACTGCCGCCTGTTCCGGCTTTAGAGATGTCTTCACGGCTGCCTGAAGCGCGGTGGCCGCTTTATCGAACTTACCCGTGTTGATGGCGGCTTCGCCCAATCCCAATTCTGCCAGGTTAGCGATCGAGGACTCCCTGGAAGTGGCCGCCTTTTCATAAGCGGGAACCGCAAGCGCATACTGTTTCAACTGGCTTCGAGCCTGCCCCAACACCAGCGCTGCCGTGCCGGCCTTTGCATGATTGGGATTTGCAGCGAGAAAGGCGTCCAACTTTGTGGCCGCTCCGGCATAATCCTGCTTATCGTACAAAGCGGATGCGGCCGCGAGCAGCTCTTCCGGACTGTCCGCGCGCGCTGCAACTCCAGCAACAGTGAGGGTTCCAACGAGCAACAAAGCAAGAATTGTGCGCATTTTCTCTATAGCCCCGCACCTCCGCCCGGCCTCGACGCCAAAGGGCTCGGAGTGCAATTTCGCAACAGCGGACGTGCATGGCCCGACTGTAATAATGATCGAAGAATTCGGTCCCGTTCCGCCATGCGCGTGCCGCCAGTGACATTGCCGAAAGTACCGAATGGAAACCAGGAGTTATCGCATCTTGCGGATTGGGCAGTTAGACAAGGCATTGAAGTGTTAGTTGCATCCCCTGGCGGGAAATTCTTAACCGTACCTTTTTGGATACGACGTCGCACACAAATCATGACAGACATGTAGGGAGACTTGACGCAATGAGCTGGGATTGGATACACTCACCGGTACCTGGCAAGCCCCGCTTATGCCGCAACGCCGCGCCATGCCCGCCCCTGGACATCCAAAGGAGAACCCGAGTTGATGACGATGCACGACCCTCGGTTCGCAATGGCGATCGAGAAAATCGACGCGGCAAACGGCGAAGACCCGAATACCGAAATGGACGACGGCATCCCCTGCCCGAAAGAGCTCCTTTATGCGCGGCGCATGACCGCCTGGCTGAACCGCCTCGCTCCCGAGGCTTGCGACGCACTACGGTTGGCAGTGCGTTGCCAGCACTTGCGTCGATGGGAGATTCCCAGGGATTCGTATCCCATGGATCGGCCGGGCTATCACCGTTGGCGCACTGACCTCGGCAGATTTCATGCGGAACGGGCGGGAGAAATTTTGCGCGA
>JBBRKX010000345.1:0-5957 GCA_038231675.1 Chthonomonadales bacterium
CGTAGAGGGAGGCGCGGGCAGTCCGTCAAAACTGAACCGCTATCTTAAGCGGCCGGATTGGGCGTTTCATCCCCATGGCAAGTGTGGAACCGAGGTCAGCGACCTCTTTCCACATATCGCCGAATGCGTGGACGACATCTGCATGGTAAGGTCCATGCATGCGGACCACACCAATCATTACGAAGCGACCCTGCAGATCCACACGGGCTCTATCACCGTCACGCGGCCCAGCATCGGCTCGTGGATCAGTTATGGACTGGGAACCTTCAATCGGAATCTTCCCTCGTTCGTAGTCATCGCTCCCCAGGTCCCGTATGCGGGGGATCAGGCGTGGGGCTCCGATTTTTTACCCGCCTGCCACCAGGGAACCCGCGTGGTTCCCGGCGCCGTTCCCATCGAAAACATGCAGCGACGGCTGCCCTCGCAGGGGATGCAGGAGCGCGAACTCGCCATGCTGCGCACGGTGAACCAGGAACACTTATCGACGCGCTCCGGCGACCCTGAACTCGCGGGACGGATACGTTCGTACGAGACGGCGTTCGGCATGCAGATGGAAGCGCCGGAAGCTTTTGATCTTTCCAAAGAGTCGGATGCCACGCTGAAAATGTATGGGCTCGAGCGTGGAAGCACCCAGGGGTTCGGATGGCAGTGTATTGTTGCGCGCAGGCTCGCCGAGCGGGGCGTTCGTTTCGTCGAGTTGATCGATTGCGGCTCTTCCAATAACTGGGATTCGCACGGCGACATGGCGACGCATATCCCGGTTGCGAGGAACGTGGATCAAGCGACTGCCGGGCTGCTCAAGGACCTTAAACAGCGTGGGATGCTGGAAGACACCCTGGTAGTCTGGACCACCGAGTTCGGAAGAACGCCCTACCAGGAAGTGCTCGATCATAAGGGCCGCGAGCATCATCATTTGGCTTTTTCTTCCTGGATGGCCGGCGGAGGCGTCAAGCCCGGCATGGTGTACGGGTCCACGGATGAGTATGGCATCCATCCGGCGGACAATCCGGTCCATGTCCATGATCTGCACGCCACTATCCTCCACTTGATGGGCTTGAACCACGAGAAGCTGACCTTTCGCCACGCCGGACGCGACTATCGACTTACCGATGTCTATGGCAAAGTGGTCAAAGACATCGTGGGAGCGTGAACGAGGTGCATTGGTGAACTTGAATCGCGTGTTTTACAGCTTTTCTCTCGTCCCCCTGCTTGCGCTCGCCTGGCTTGGCGCCGCCGGCGCGCCCGCGCCGAACGCCGCCGTGGATCAGGAGAATGCCGCTTTCTTCGAAAAGAAGATCCGCCCGTTGTTTGTGGCGCGCTGCATCGCCTGCCATGGCCCACAACGTCAGCAAAACGATCTGCGTCTGGATGCGCCCGCCTTTGTTTTGAAGGGCGGAACCAGCGGGCCCGCGCTGGTTTCCGGCGATCCTGACCATAGCCTGATCGTCCAATGCGTCCGCTATACGGGCCCCATCAAGATGCCTCCGGCCGGCCGATTAAAAGAGGAAGAGATCACGGACCTGACGACATGGGTCAAGCGCGGTGCGCCGTGGCCTGCTTCTCCAGCGCAAAAGCCTGGCGGCGCGCCCGGCGCTTCCGGGTTAAAACCCTGGTGGTCATTCCTGCCGGTAAAGCGACCCGCTGTCCCCAGGGTCAAGAACACTGCGTGGGTAAAGACTCCGATCGACGCATTTGTTCTGGCGAAACTCGAAGCCAGAGGGATCCGACCGGTACCCAGCGCCGACCGGCGAACGCTGATTCGCAGAGCGACATTCGATCTGACGGGCTTGCCGCCGACCCCGGAAGAGATCGAAGCTTTCCTCAAAGACCGCACGCCAAACGCGTTCGCCACGGTCGTGGACCGCCTGCTTGCCTCTTCCGCTTACGGCGAGCGCTGGGGAAGACACTGGCTGGACGTGGTGCGCTATGCCGATACTGCGGGCGAAACGGCGGACTATCCCGTGCCGGACGCCTATCGGTACCGCAATTATGTCATCGACTCGTTTAACCAGGACAAACCGTACAATGTGTTTCTGCAGGAGCAAATAGCGGGCGATATCCTTGCTCAGAATGGCCCTCGAACGAAGTATGCCGAGCGCGTCGTCGCGACAGGGTATCTCGCGATCTCCCGCCGCTTCGGATTCGATCCGCAAAACTATCAGAACCTGATGATCGACGATACGATGGACACGCTCGGACGTTCCGTTCTGGGACTCTCCATCGGCTGCGCTCGCTGCCACGACCACAAGTTCGACCCGATTTCCTCGCGGGACTATTACGGCCTGTATGGCGTCTTCGACAGCACGAAGTATGCGTTCTCCGGCGCGGAAGAGACCAAGCGCCAGCGCGACCTGGTTCCGATGATTCCACCCCAGGAAGCGGATGCGCTCATGAAGCCGTTTCTGGCGAAACAGACGCCGACGGCTCCTGTCATCGAGAAAGCGTACGCCGTCTCCGAGGGAAGCCCCCACAACGCGCATATCCTGAAACGTGGAGATGCACATGATCCGGGCGAGGAAGCGCCCCGGCGATTCTTGACGGCGCTCGGCGGGCAGGAGCTTCCACGCGGCACGGTGGGAAGCGGCCGCCTTGAACTTGCGGAATGGCTGACCAAGCCCACAAACCCACTGACCGCTCGGGTGGTGGTCAATCGTATCTGGCAATATCATTTTGGCAAGGGGATTGTTCCGACCCCCAACGACTTCGGAAAGCGCGGGCAGCCTCCCACGCATCCCGAACTGCTGGATTATCTCGCGTCCGAATTTGTCCGGAACGGCTGGTCGTTCAAGAAGATGCATCGGCTGATCGTACTCTCGGAGACATACCAGACGGCGTGCGCGGAGAGTGCGACCAATGCGAAGCTGGATCCGCACAACGACTTGATGTGGAAAACCGATCGCAGGCGTCTGGACGCGGAGTCGATTCGGGACTCGATCCTCGCGGCCTCCGGCAGCCTCGATAGAACGATGGGCGGCCCGCATCCTTTTCCGCCGGAGGCAAGCTGGAACTTCACGCAGCACGAACCATTTCAGGCCGTGTACGAGACGAACCGTCGGAGCGTTTATCTGATGGTGCAACGCAATCGGCGGCACCCTTTCCTGAGCCTTTTCGACGGCGCGGACCCGAACGCGAGCACGGGAGTGCGAAGCGTCACCACGGTCCCGACTCAGGCGCTCTTCTTCATGAACGACCCGTTCATTCATCGGGAAGCCGACCATCTGGCGGACCGTCTGCTGCATGACTGTGCCGACGATGATGCACGCATTCGATTGGCGACGCTGCTCATGCTTGGCCGTAATGCGGCTCCAGCCGAGACACTTAAAGTGAAAGCGTATCTGCAGCAGTATCAACAGGAAGCGGGCGTTGCGGGCATTACCGCGCAGGCTCGGGCAAAGGCAGCCTGGGCCAGTTATGCCCGGATCCTCTTCAGCAGCAACGCGTTCCTCTATGTGGAATAACCTGTCTCATAACACATAGCAAGGAGATTCAACGGTTCCCTATGTTTGACCATACGATGATCGCGACGATGACCCGGGCGCGCACCCGGGAAGAAGAGGACCTGCAGTTTCACTCGATCAAGGAACTTGTACGATTGGATCTCCCGGTCGTGATCGGAGACCGGAATTCACGTCCCGCGTTTCTGATGCGCTTGAACGATCTGCCGAACGTGACGGCACGGTCCGTGGACCGTCCTGAAACGGCAACCTTGCTGACTCAGATTCAGACCGCGCTCCAGATGGCAATGGAACGCAAACCGAATCGCATTTTCTATACGGAGCCGGACAAGCAGCGTTTCTTCCGCTACCGCCTTGCACAAACGTTGGCTACGATGGAAAACCACGATCCGCTCGGGGTAACCATCGTTGCCCGGGACGAAGAAAGCTTTGCGACCTTCCCCGAGGGACAGCGCCTTACGGAAAGCCTGATGAACCAGCTGTGCGGAGAAACATTCGGCGTGGCGGGGGATTACCAGTACGGACCGTTTCTGCTTGCGCCCGAGATCGTGCCTTCCATTCTGGCGATCGAGGAGAATTTAGGCTGGGGCTGGCGACAGTACGCGTGGGCCATCGCACACCGGATGGGCCTGCCGGTCCGACTGCTTCGCGGTGATTTTCCGTGTCCGCCGGAGCAGTGCGGCGAGGACGATCCCGCCCATCGAATCTATCGGATGGAGCAGTTTGCGCAGGGGATCCACGGTCTGGCCTCGGGGCTTAAATTCCCGCTTGATCGGTTATAAACACCTGTGAGTTATCTACAGAACCTGGGGTGTGAGGTGGGGCAGGGGTACTATTTGCCCGCCTCCTGATCGCAGAGGCGCCGGAAGCAGAGTTTGTGGCGGGGCAACAGGCATTTTCTCTCCCCAAAAACCTTTCTATCAACTAATCCCCTCACCTTGGATACTATCTAATTGAGGGGCCCTCAACAATGACACTCGACGAGAAAAATCTGGCACGCCAATTTCGCGCGGGCGAAACAGGGAGCTTCGAGACGCTGTACCGTGAATACGGGACACGGATCTATCGCTTCTGTCAGCGCCTCTGTGGCAATGACGCCTGTGCCGAAGACCTGACACAGGACGTGTTCCTGGCGGCTTACCGGGGAGCAGAGCGTTTCGAAGGACGTTCTTCCCTGGCGACCTGGCTGTATCGGATCGCTCTCTTTCGCTGGCGCAATATCCGAAACGTGCGTCGTCTGGAGACCGTGGCGCTGGAAGACACGACGGCGGTGCTTTCGTCCGATCCGGGGCACACCGGATTGGAGCGAATCGCGCTGGAAAACGCACTGTCGGCCTTACCGGCACCGTTGCGAGAAGCCTTTTTGCTGGTAAAGGGAGAAGGATTTCTCTGCAGGGAAGCGGCGGAGATCCTCGGTATTCCCGAGGGCACGCTGAAGTCTCGCGTCTATTCGGCAGTGGTCAAACTCCAGGGTTTGCTCGAAACGCAAGAGAGCGTCGCGCCACAACAACAGCCGGGCCGTGTGACCCAGCCAAAGGAGTTACTGCAATGAAAGTTGTGAAAAGTTGTGAACAGATACAGCGCGCTTTAAGCGTTCGTGACGCACGGGAAGATAAAACGGAGGCGGCGATCCGACTTCATTTGGAATCCTGTGGGGACTGTTCCGCCTTTCTGATGAAGCTGGAACGACTGGAGGCAGGGGTCATGTCCTGGCAAAACACTCCGCTACCCCGTTCCATGGAATCACGTATCTCCGCCGCGCTGGCCGCCGAGAGCGCTTCCGGTCGAACGAGGCGTGTCGGATGGGTTTCTCGTCTTTCAACGAGCCTTCATCGGCTCAGGGAGAATCGAACGATGAGGAAACGATTGTCGTGGGCAGGGGTCGCGTTGTTGGGCATCCTCGTTCTGGCCGCCGGGCAGCAGAAGGGCCGGGCCAACACGCTGCTGGCACAGATGGGCGAGGCCGCCCAGCGGATCAAAAGTGTGCATCTTATCGGTTGGAACTGCGAACTGAGCCCGGATGTTGCCGAGGAAGTCGCCAATGGCGGCACAGGGATCAGTGTCACAAGAGTGTTCCCGCACCGTGTGGAAGCCTGGATCAAGGACGGGCGCTGGCGCGAATCGCAGGATAGGGACGTGACCGTCTACGCGTCCGGAAAAGTCTGGCGGAACGGTGTGCTTGTTCCCGGCGAGAAGCGACCGCCACTCCTTACTTCCTTCGCCGCTCGCGCCATAACCGGGGAAAATCCCTTTGGGAAAGGGGTGGAGTTCACGAGCCAGGTTCTTGGAGACACCGTTTTGAGCGGGCAGCCTGCGACGAAGTTTCTTCTGGAAAGCAAAAAAACGCGAGGCGCCGACGGCGGGGAGCCGATTCAGGAGAGAAGGCTCTTCTGGCTGGATCAAAACACACATCTTCCGATCCGAATGGAGGAGATGCGCTTTAACCTCGAAAAGTGGGAACTGGATGCCGTTGTCTGGTTCGACTACGATCGGCCTGTCTCC
>JBBRKX010000346.1:0-5957 GCA_038231675.1 Chthonomonadales bacterium
AAGCAATATCCGCCAGCAGGACCACCTGTTCGTCGCTCACACCCTCCGGGATCTTGGTCAGGTTTGCCTGCGCATACGGAACCAATAGGTATTCCGCCTGCGCTCCGTGGATGGTGTTGCCGAACCGCCACCCCCCCATGGCTTCATAACCTTCGCCATGCCCGCACTGCGACAGGTGCCCGGAAAGGCAGCCGCGACACTGGCCGCAAGGCGTAATCGCTCCGACCAGAACGCGGTCACCGATCTCATATCCCGTGACGCCCGGCCCCAACTCTTCAATCACGCCGACCGGCTCATGACCGATGATCAAACCGGGCTTGACCGGATATTCGCCGCGTACAATATGCAGGTCGGTTCCACAGATCGTGGTCAGCGTGATCCTGATAACGGCTTCTCCCACCCCCGCATGAGGTTTCAAAACCTCCTCGATGCCGATTTCATTTACGCCGCGAAAGACGTTGGCTCGCATCGTCTCCATCTTTATCTCCTTCAGAAGCTCTTAGTGGTTTATGATAGTCTGGATGACCGGGGGCGTACATCCGCGAAATGGCGGATTGTACGCATTTCCCTCCTGGCATGAAAGAATTGCAAGGGAAGAAAACCTCTGCGCACGCTCCACGATCCGCCATTTCGCGGATGTTTTCTTAGCGCGCTCCGATTACAATGAGCCTGGAGAAAACAGCGCATAGCGAACGCGGGAACCCTTTAAACAACTTTAACTCGCATCACGGACCGGCGTCACGGTCTGTAGAAAGGCGTCCCAGCTCATGATTTGTCCCTGGAAGTCCGCGCAATCGAAGCCTTGTGGCACTGGAATCGCATTCCCCTTTTTAAGATTATTTTTACTCGGTGCGATTGCTTTCGTCACCCTTGGGCTGGCATTGCGCCCCGCCGAGGCGCTGCCGGTCTACTCCCGGCAGTTTGGGGTCGCCTGTTCGAACTGCCATACCGTCGCACCGCGGCTAAACAAATTCGGATACGCGTTTCAGGCCAACCATTTCAACTGGCCTGGGGCGACTCCGAAGCCACGTAAAGACGGCGCGACCTATCTGCCCGTGACGACCATCACGACGTTCAGTTATGTAAAGGACTACACGGGCCAGCAGGAAACGGCAAGCTTTCGCAGCTTCGAGATCTTCTTCACCAGTGGTTTTGGGATCAATCACGGACGCGAAGGCGGCTACTTCATCGATATGACTGCGGCGGCATCGGGAGACGCCACCAACGGCGGCCTGGACAACGCCTACGTCGCGCTTCCCCTGCTGGGGCGACGCGGCCAGTTGGCGGTCGTTTTAGGGCAGGTGACGCCCATGCTCTATCAGTATGACCCGGTCACCAGTCTGACCGATACCGTCCCGTACGGACTCTCCGAGGGAGTGGACGACTTCACCTTTGCAGGCGCCACGCCGATGGTCCGGCTGGACTACTTCGACAACCGTGGTAAAGCCTCCGCCGACGGCAATTATGTAAGCATCGCGGCCCCATTCCGAGGTCATGTGGATTTGACACGCGCCGCAACGGTGCGTGCGCAAAGCGGTCTTTTTGCGCATGCCTTCCATCGCTGGGGTTACACAACTCTGGGAGTGATGGGGTATGTCCATAAAGACAGCACCATTGGCGGACTCATCGGCACCTACGCGCCTCGGAAGGACCTTTATTTGACAGGCGTGGCAACGATAGCCCATGACATCGGAGTGAGCACGACGCACCTGGCAATGGAGGCAGAATACCTGCCCACCAAACTGCTGGCATTCACCGGGAGAGCCGAACTGGTCGGGGGAGATCGCAGCGAGGTGGCTACCGTTGGAGCGATCAACTACTATCCGCTAAAGAGCCAATACCTTCGATTGGCGCTGGAGTCTCGACAGAGGCGCACCGATCGCGCCCTTACCTTCGCCGTGCGCTTTCAGTACTGAGGAAAGATCGGTACTGAGGAAAGAGAAGCAAGTGATGAAAGTCCAGGACGTTATGACCGTACACCCTGCCTTGGGTACGCCGGAAACCAATCTCTCCACCATCGCAGCCCTGATGGTGGAGAGGAACTGCGGCGTGATCCCGATTGTGGAAAGCACTACATCCGCGACGCTGGTGGGGATCGTAACCGATCGCGACATTACCTGTCGCGTTGTGGCCCGTGGCGATGATCCGCTGAGTAAGACGGCGGCGGACTGCATGTCCGCCCCGGTGTTTTCCCTGCCGGAGAGCGCTACACTGGAGGAATGCCGCAGAGCGATGGAGGTCCATCAGGTACGGCGTATTCCCATCGTGGATAAGGATGGCGCCTGCCGTGGAATCGTCTCCGTGGCCGACCTCGCCGACTGGTGCCGCTATGAGGAAACATTCGCCATCGTGCAGGCTGTTTCTCATGGCCCGCAAACGGCTTCCCGTTACAAGGATAGCTCGGATGTTGCATCCCCATAAGGAAATGCAAAATCAAGACGGCCTGCCTCCATCAGCCGGTGGAAGTTGCCGGATTACGCTCCCAGTTGCAAAGCTACCTCGGCTTTGGTGGGGAGTAGTCACCGGACGATCAGGACGGGGCAGTGCGCATGGTGCAGAACGCCGTCGGAAACGCTGCCCAGCAGAAGGGATTTCCATTCGGTCAGGCCCCGGCTGCCAAGTACGATGAGATCCGCGCCGACATCGTGTGCGACGGCAAGAATTCGGTCTACGGGGTGGCCTATCTCGCGGCGACATGCATAGCGCAAGTTCGCGGCATTCAAAACAGCGCCGGTCCTCTCCTCCACGGCCGCGTGCAACTCCTGCGAGTAGCGAGTCACATCGCCTTCCGCCATCATGATGGACTCCGGAAGGTTTACGAAGGGGATGGGAGTGATGGCGGGATTGTACACGCTGAGTAAAGTGATATGCGAATCAAATTTTTGTGTCAACTCGGCCACGGCCCGCGCCGCCTCCAGAGCATGTTCGGAGCCGTCCGCACAGAGAACGATTTTACGAAACATAGTTTTATCCTCTCGATCCAAAGAATGCTTTGAAGCGATGGCTTTCCAAGCAGGCTTCGCCTCTACACGCTCCATTATAATGTGGCAGGCAAAAAAAGCCATCCGCGAGATGACGGATTGTAGCAAGGCCGGGAAGTAAATTTTGAGGAGTGAAAATCGCTATTCAGGCGGCGGACCGAGGCCGTGCCGCACTGCCCAGACGGCCGCCTGCACCCTATCGGAGACGCCCAGTTTGTCGCGGATGTGCTCGACATGCGTCTTGACCGTGCACTCGGCGACAAATAGGACGGAGGCCATGTCTCGATTGGAAAGTCCGGTTGCGAGCAGGCGCAGCACCTCCTGCTCGCGCTCCGTCAGCGGCACAATCAAATCTTCGGCCCCTGCCGGCGTTTTGCTGATACTGCGCAGCGAGCGAACCAACTCCTGATACGAAAGCAGCGTGTCCCCGTTTGCGACGGCTCGGAGGGCCTCCAGCATCGCGTCGCGGTCCACGCCCTTGAGTAGATAGCCCGCCGCGCCCCCGGCAACCGCGCGGGCCATGTACGTTGGGTTATCGTAGGTGGTGAGCATCACAATCGCCATAAGGGGATGTTCCCGCTTCAGCACCGTCAGGGCATCCAGGCCGTCTCCGCCCGCCATGCGGATATCGAGAAGAGTAAGCTGCGCATGCACCTCGCGCGCCACGTCCAGCGCCTCGCGTCCCGAAGAGGCCTCTCCGACCACCTCGAACTCTGTATCTTCGAGCATGCTCCGCACGCCGCCGCGCCAGATGGCGTGATCGTCCACCAGCATCACGCGAACGGGCGCGCCTGTCGCTTCGCTCATACCTTCGCTCCCTGTGTTTCTTCCGGCGGTGTTTCTTCCGGCGGGGTCTCTACTATTGCGAATACTGCCTGCATGGTCGTTCCCTCACCGGGCGTGCTCTGCAAGGTGTACGCGCCGCCCATAAGGCTGACGCGCTCAACCATGCTCTGCAGCCCGACATGGGAATAGTCGCCCGCCTTCTCCTCCGGGACGAAGCCCTGTCCCCAGTCGCGTACTTCCAGCGTCAGCAATGCGGCGCTCGTGGTTGGTTCCCTGCTTTCCAGCAAGGCGATACGCACACGATCGGTCTTCGCATGTTTGCACGCATTGGTCAGCGCCTCCTGCGCCACGCGATAGACCGCGGTCTCCAGCGTCTTATGGTAGCGCTTTCCGGCGATATTATGCAGGAAGTCTGCGCGCACCCAGCCCGCGTGCGCCTTTTCTTCCGCCGTCAACTGTTCCAGAGCGCTCGCCAGCCCCAGATCGTCCAGTGCCAGCGTCCTCAGCCCGTTTACAAGCCGGCGCGACTCGACGACCGCCTCTTTCAAATAGCGCATTCCCTGCTCCAGTTCGCCTGCCGCGCGTTTCTCGTCCCCTTTTGCATGTGCACGGCGAAAGGAGTCGAGATGTGCGTGAGACGCCATGACGTACTGAGTCAGGCCATCGTGCAGGTCATAGGCGACGGCGCGGCGCTCTTCCTCCTGGGCGGAAATCAGGCCGCTTACCAGGGCGCGCTGTCGGGACAGAAGATGAAGGTTGTTGATGGCGACCGCGGCATATGCGCTGAGCGCCTGGACGGCCACCTCATCGGCTTCCGTAAAGGGCCCGCCGCCCTCCTTATCCGTCAGGTAAAGGCTCCCTGAAACCGTCTCGCCACGCCGAATGGGAACGCCCAGAAAGCTGCGCATCGGAGGGTGATTGGGAGGAAAGCCGACGGAACTTCGATGCTGCCCGAGGTCATCCACGCGCAGCGGTTCCGTTCGTTTGAGGAGCAGGCCAAGAATTCCCTCCCCCTGTGGGCGGGGGCCTATGGCGGCTTCCTCGGCGGGCGTCAGCCCGGTAGTGATAAACTCCAGCAAGCCCTGTCCGTTCGGGCGCGCAACTCCTAACGCCGCATATCGTGCATGGGCAAGAGTGCGAGCCGCTTCCGCGATATGGCGCAGGGCTTCCACGCCGGTCCGGCTGGCGAGGATATCGAGGGCGACCCGATTGGCGGTTTCCATGACAAGAGAGCGATTTTCGGCGGCGCCCTGGAGATTACGCAGTTCCCGTTGCGCCTGCCTATGCTCCGTGATGTCGCGGGAAATGAGCAGCGCGCCGACGATATTTCCCGCCGCATCTCGGGTAGGCGTCACCAGGAGGGAAACTTCCAGCAGTCTGCCGTCTTTCGCACGCCGCACGGTCTCAAAATGCTCCACAATTTCACCGTGCTCGATCCGGTCGATGATCTCGACCGGTTCATGCAGACGATCAGGCAAAATAAGGAGGGAGATCGACTTGCCCACCGTTTCTTCCGCCGAGTAGCCGTACATGCGCTCGGCTCCCCGGTTCCAGCTGAGTATGACGTTGTCCAGCGATTTGCCGATGATGGCGATATCCGACGCTTCCACCAGCGCCGCGACGTTCAGCAGTCTGTTTTCAGTTTCGCTCCCGTTGAATGAGATGGCTTCCGACATGGTATTCCTCTCGAACGGTAAGGTTTCGCTTATAACTTTAGGCCAGGTTTCGTGTTCGCTACCGAAAGCATCGGTTCCTCTATCAGGCGCAAAATGCATCGCTTTTTGGAGCGTTTTGCGACACAATCCGCCATAGCGGGGATGTAAATGGATCACGGTTGCGTTAAACTGCAGAATTGCATATTCAGGATGACTTGCTTTTCATGCGTAGGGCTTCAGAAAGGGCGAAATGATGTCGATCGATATCGCGAATGTGCCTGTCCCCAATAGACCCGCAAACATCGACCACACCACACCAAAACGGTTGCAAAGTGGGATTGCGGGGCTTGCCCTGATTGGCATCGCCCTGCACCTGATTGTCCGCTATGGCTTTCCTGGTCTGCCGGAAGCAGGCGGCATCCCGCCGTGCGACCTTCCGTTGCTGGTGGTGCTGGCGCTGGGAGGAACCCCCCTGGTGGGCGCCCTTCTGATGAAAATGGTCCGCAAAGAGTTCGGCTCCGATCTGCTGGCCGGC
>JBBRKX010000347.1:0-5956 GCA_038231675.1 Chthonomonadales bacterium
AGAGGATAAGAGCCCCTTCCCATCAAAAGACGAGGAGTAACCTATGAAGGTTTTAGTAGTAAAGATACTGGCGCTGAGCGGTTTATGCGCCGTTTTTGCCAGTAAAGTTATTGATCTACTGTGAAGATGACTGCGCGCCCGGCTTGTGCCGCCCGCTCATAAAACTCCCTGATGGACTCCAGAGACTCCCAGGCATACCTGAACATCTCTTCGAAACTTTCTTCTCTGAGATATTCCTGTGGAAAATTCGTCTCGGTCAATAGGGAGAAACGCTCTCGGAACCAGGGCTCCGTGACTCCGGCCAGGGCGGCGGATACCACGCGTACGTCGTCAGCACTTACGAATGCAACGATGTAATCGTCACCATGGTAAAGTTGGTTGCCGCCCAGAATGCATTTGTTGAGTGGATAGGAGCCACCGTGAAAGTCCAGCGTCCCGTCTGACAGGCAACGGTGAATCGCATCCCAGGCTTTGTCGGTCTCTTCCAGATAATCCTCGTCCCATGGCTCCTCGGCTTCCTGAACGAGTTCTATGACCTCCTCATCGGAAGATGCGCACAGAAAGCGCTCCGCCAACTCATCCGTCAACGCGAACAAAACTCCCCGACACGCCATAAAGTCCTCCACTTTTCTACGGTTCCACCAGGAAGGCGCCCTGGTTCGCTCTGCATATCACTCCGTGAATGAACTCTGTGCACGTTCTCCAATGCGGAAAAGTAGATTCCGCAAGTGCTTCGTCGGGCGAAACATAAGGTTCTTGACTTGATACCCAGCAGCGGCTATAGTGTAGTTCAACAGAAACAGTGGGTAAGCCGCCGTAAATTCTGAGCCGGGAGTTCGTTGAGATGGAGCTTTAGACTTGAAGATCATGCGCGTGACCACCGCCGTTGTCGAAGCGAACTATGACTACACTTTCGTGCGCATCGCAACGGACCGCGATGGTCTTTACGGAACGGGCGAATGTTTCTTCGCGCCTGGACTGACCGCCATTTTCGCGGAGCTTGCGCCGTTGCTTCTCGGGCGCGATCCGCGCGAAGTCAGCCGGCTCACGCAGCATCTGGCGCGTAAAACGAGCGCGGCCGGCTCCACGGCAGGCATTGTCTGGAACGCGATTACGGGCATCGAAGCCGCTCTGCACGATCTGGTAGGTAAGCACTATGGTTGCCCCGTGTATCAGCTGCTTGGCGGCAAGGTGCGCGACACCGTCCGCATCTACGCGGACTCACATGCGGGAACCAACTGCGAGAGCTGGACGCCGGTTCTCACCGAGCGACGCCCCGCCTGGCTGCAGCAGTTGGAAGCAGCGCGCCAGCCGGAACACTATGCGCCGGAAGCCTATGCCCGGCGCGCCCGCGAGGTAGTGGCGACGGGATTTACCGCGCTGAAATTCGATCTGGACTCGATGATCGTCGCCACGGGAGACGAGATGAATCGCCCGCTCACCGGCGCGGAGATCGCGCGCATGGGAGAAGTGGCGCGGCTTACGCGAGAAGCAGTCGGTCCCGACATCGCTCTCGCGTTCGATTGCCACTGGCGATTCCGGCCTGCTGACGCTGTGAAAGTGGCTCAAGCGCTGGAGCCCTGCAATCCGCTGTGGCTGGAAGACCCGTGTCCGCCGGAAAATTGGCGACAGACCGCGGAAGTGAAACGCGCTTGCAACGTTCCTATCCTCACCGGCGAGAATCTGGTTCTGCTGACGGGTTTCTTGCCGCTGCTGGAAAATCAGGCGGTGGATTTCATCGCTCCGGATATCCAGAAGTGCGGCGGCCTGCTGGAAGCGAAGCGCATCGCCTCGATGGCGGAGTTTTACGGCGTCAGCCTCGCGCCGCACTGCATTGCCGGGCCGCTGGGCCTCCTCACTTCGGCGCATCTCTGCGCGACCGCCCCGAACTTCGTCGCGCTCGAATTTCATGGGCAGGATGTTCCTTTCTGGAACGACCTGCTGTCCGGTCCGCCGCTGATCGCACAGGGTGAGGTGGCGATGACGGACGCGCCCGGACTGGGCCAAGAACTGAATGAAACGGTCGCAAAGCAATATGCCAAACCGGGCGAACTCTGGTTCGGTGAGAAGGCAATGCGATGACCCAGTTAGATTTTCGATTCCGCGATCTTCCCGGATGAACGGTGTGCATGAGCGACGATGGTGACGCCGTCAGGGACGAGATACAGAGGATTATTAGCGGGCAAATGCATTCCATTGCAGGGCCCGCGACTCAGGAGCCGCGCATTCCATGAAGAGCTATCCGATCTCACAATCGCTATATGAGCGGGCGCAGGGCGTGCTTGCGGGCGGCATCTCGAGCGAGTTCCGCCGCTACAATCAGCCGCACCCGCTCTTTTACACATCCGGGCACGGCAGCCACATCGTGGACGCGGACGGCAACGATTACCTGGATTTTACGCTGAGCCAGGGGCCTCTGATCCTGGGCCACAGTCACCCGGACGTGCTGGCGGCGGTGGCGCAGGCTTCGGAAAGCGGACAGTTGTTTGCGGGGCAGCACGTCGCGGAACTGGAGCTCGCGGAAAAACTCCAGGCGCTTATTCCGTGCGCCGAGCGCATTCGCTTCAGTCTGTCCGGCTCGGAGGCTGTCCATGCTGCCCTTCGGCTCGCCCGCGCCGTGACCGGCAGGCCCAGATTCCTGCGCTTTGAAGGTCATTACCACGGCTGGTTCGACAATGTCGCCGTGGGAGTCTCCGCGCCCTCTGAGGAAGTGCTGGGCAGCCGCGATCATCCGAACCCGATCCGCTGGTCGGCGGGGCTTCCGGCCCGTATCGAAGATGAGTCCATGATACTGCCCTGGAACGATCTGGGGCGGGTGGAGCGCACGCTGGAAGCGCATTCTGAGGAACTCGCGGCGATCATCACCGAGCCGGTGATGTGCAATAGCGGCTGCATCCCGCCGGAGCCGGGGTTTCTGGAAGGGCTGCGCGCACTCTGCGACCAATATGGACTGTTGCTTATCTTCGACGAAGTTATCACCGGCTTTCGAATCGCGCCGGGCGGCGCGCAAAGTCGCTTCGGTATTTTGCCGGACCTGGCCGTCTTCGGGAAGGCGATGGCGAATGGATATCCCATCTCGGCGCTTGTCGGGCAGGAGCGGTGGATGCGCCACATCGCCGCCGGCACGGTCATACACGCCGGAACGATGAACGCCGGGAATCCGAGCGTGGCCGCCGCGCTGGCGACATTGGGCGTTTTGGAACGAGTCGATGTGTATCCCCGACTCTTCGCGCTGGGACAGGAACTGATGGCCGGGCTGCGGCGAGAAGCCGCCGCAGCCGGTCATCAACTTCTTGTACAGGGCCCCGGCCCAATGTTTCATGTGGGGTTCACCCGTCTGCACACGGTACGGGACTTCCGCGATACCCTGCGTTATGACAAGGTGCTTTATGGACGGTTCGTTCTGGCGATGCAGGAGCGCGGCATTCGGCTGATCGGGCGCGGGCTATGGTACGTTAGCGCCGTCCATACCCCCGAAGAGATCGCCCACTGCATTTCGGTGGCCGGCGAAGTATTTCAGGATCTCGCCTGAAGGCAAGGAGGCGGGCTTGACGCATGCGAAGCGGGTATTGATCGCGGGACTCTATCACGAAACGCATTCCTTCCTCCCTGGACGAACCTTACTGGATGATTTTACCATCCTGCGCGGGCCGGAATTGTGGCTGGCCGTGGGCGAGCCGTCTCCGCTCGGCGGAGCCATGGAGACGGCTCGCGCCTGTGGCTGGGACGTCGTGCCCGCGGTGGACTACCGTGCCGTGCCGAGCGGCATGGTGGCGGACTCTGTTCTGGAATCCTGGTGGCGGGAGTTCGACGAGTGCGCGCAAGTGGCACTGCGGAAAGGCTCTCTTCAGGGGGTGTTTCTCGTTTTGCATGGCGCGATGGTGACCGAAACCTGCCGCGACGTGGAAGGGGAGTTATTGGAGAGGATTCGCGCGCTGCCCGCATTGGCGCGGACGCGCATCGTTGGCGTCACCGACCTGCACGCGAATGTCAGCCTACGGATGGCAGAATTCAGCGATGCGCTGGTGACCTACCACCAGAACCCGCATACGGATGCGAAAGCTACCGCGATCCGTGCGGCGCATATTCTGGACTCGCTGCTGGAGACCGACACGCCGGTGCGGACGCTCTGGGCGCAACCGCCCCTCGTCCTCCCGCCGACCGCGACCGGAACGGCCGATGAGCCGATGCGGACATTGGAAAGCCTTGCGCGCAGGATGGAATCGGAAAACCCGGACTTCCTCGCGGTCAACGTCCACGCCGGATTTGCCTTCGCGGACATGCGCGATACCGGCGTCAGCTTCACGATGAATACCGTGGGAGAAAATGCGGAGGCGGCGGGGAAGCTGGACGCGCTTTGCGATGCGGCCATGCGTACGCCGCCCGGCCGCCAGACGGAAGAGATGCCGCTGGAAGCGGCGATGGCGCGTCTGGTCCAGTATGAAGCGGGCCCGATTTTGCTGGTCGAGCCGTCCGACAACATCGGCGCGGGCGCTCCCGGCGAGGGCGTCGCGCTGCTCAAGGCGTTGATCGCGCACGATATTCAAAAGGCCGGAGTGATCGTCAACGACCTGGAAGCCGTTGCGGAGTTGGCGGCGCTATCTCCTGGAGATCTTTGCGTCCTTCGAATCGGGGGCAAAAGCAGCCCCCTCTATGGCGGTGGCTGCGAACTCGAGGTCGAGGTGGTCTCGCGCAGCGATGGGCGGTTTACGCTGGAAGACCCGCACAGCCATCTGGCTTCGATGGCCGGCTCGCATATCGATATGGGGCCGTGCGCGGTGGTGCGCCATCGCGGCGTCCATATTCTGCTGACGAGCCGGGCCACGGCGCCTTTCGATCTGGGGCAGTGGCGTAGTCAGGGCATCGTACCGGAGCAGTTGTTCGCAATCGGCGTGAAGGCAGCGGTGGCGCATCGGCAGGCCTCTGATCCCATCGCGCGGGCATCCCTCTATGTGGAGACTCCCGGCCCCTGTCCCGGTGATCTGCGTACTCTGCCGTTCCGGCATATCCGCCGCCCGGTACGCCCTCTGGACGAACCTTAGCATGCCTGTTTTAGGCGGCATGGGACATTTTAACCAGCACTCGCCCTACCATCGAAGGTTGACGGGCGGCTCACATTGGGTTATACTAACCTTGCATCGTGAGCCCGGAGAGGTGGCAGAGCGGTTTAATGCACCTGTCTTGAAAACAGGAGACGCGCAAGCGTCCGCGGGTTCAAATCCTGTCCTCTCCTACTCAAAAAGCGCCATTCTCGCCGCGACAACGGGAGAATGACGCGAAATTGCTAACCGATTGCTAACATAGCTTTTGCACAAGATACTCCGGAACGGCTCTGTGGCCGTTCCATTCTTCTTTTATGGGCCTCCTCCCGTCTACTTATGTATCGACTTTCCTGATTTTGGGGCTGGTTCATAAGAGCGAGGAAAGCTCCCCGCAACAGTCCGCTCTGATTATGCTACCTCCCTCAGAGGGTGATGGAGTACCGCGCTTTTCTACCTGTTCCTTATCGCAATTGGATACGAAAACTCCCCGTGGCACGACGGGGAGCGAAAAGTCGAAATGCGACTGGGTAGTCGCCTACCAATGATGCTGGGAATGCCGCATGCCAGTCTGCACAGAAATCGTAAGTCTCCCGAACCACTTCCATTGTTCAGGCGTAAGGAGATTTTTCTGGCTGGTGATGAGCTGGAGCACCGAATCCTGGAATGCTGCACTCGCTTTCAGGAGTTGATCGTAAAATTCCGGGTCGTCATGGCACCGAGCGAGAATTGCCCTGACCATGTCCCCCGTGTTTGCTTCCACGATCAGGAGTCTATGATCAACCACAACTCCATTGACCTCTGTGGTATTTCGGGAAATACTGGTTGTAAAGAGCGGAGAATGGTCATTTCCCTCGCTGAAGAAAAAGCGATCATTCCATGCTATCAGGGGATCGAGGCGCGGCCGGTGCAGTCTG
>JBBRKX010000348.1:0-5946 GCA_038231675.1 Chthonomonadales bacterium
ATCTCACGCGGTTTTGTCTACATGGACGAGTCCGAAGAGCTGGTCTAGGAAATCAAGCAGGTCATCATCAACAAGATCAAAAACCTGCCCACCGAAGACAACGACTGGATGGTGGTCACCTCGAGTCGCTGACCGAGCATCAGAATGATCATTGCCAACCCGATCGGCACAAGGCCAAACCAGGCGGGTTCCCACCGCGCCAGCGTCAGCCGTTCGCGATTTCGCCACACCATGATGGCGACGAAGAAGGGCACGAACATCGCGTGGGCGTAGAAGCTTCCAGGATAGGTCCATTCGTGGACCCACCACGCAAATGTTCCCCAGTAGAGCGCCACGATGAGCGCGAACGCCGCCACGAACGGGAGGCAATACCATAGTTTGCTTTTCTGGTTCATTTACTTTCGCGTATCGGCCCGATCGGGAAAGAGGATCCTCTCGATAACTTCCCGGTCGCCCGCGTTCTCGCTTTCGAAGGTCGCGTGATCGAATATCGGCGCGAAGAACTCCGTCCAGGGTTTGGACCGCTTTTTCGCCACCGCAATACGAATTTTGTCTTTTAGCTTAGGATCGTTCAGATCGGCCTTATGCCCCGGCTGGATGCTCATCATCCGCACAACGATTTTGCGCACGCCCGGTATCTGGATATCGCTTGGCGCATCCAGGACTTTAACGCTGCCGACCGGCATGGAGAAAATGGTGGCTAGCACATTGCTGCCGACCGGCTGTACAAACGTAAAGATTTCGTTGTCACCAAGGAACTGCACTTCTTGAGGATATTGCTGCACAATGACCTTGGGTTTGATCGGCGGATCGCTCTTCTCCAGAAGCTGCTGCACATCGCTGATCCGGCCATCAACTTTGACGATGGCAAGTTCGGTGTGCGCCAGGTTCGGCGTGTCGTAAATCCATGCGTTAGGGCTTCCATTGCTCTGCATGCCCCGATACTCTTCGTTGATCTCCTCATCGGTGACGGGGATGTCTTTCGTCATTAGACGGTCTTGCTCGATTTTTTGTTTGATCTCGTCCTTACGCTCCTGTACGAGCCAGGGCCTCAATTGGAGCGTTTGAGCGAACTGCCATTCCCGCTCCTTGAGTTCCGCGAAGGCATCCTCAACCTCTTTATCGGTTGGAACGACGTTTTGCTTTTGGGCTTCCTGATCCGTCAGGATGCGGCCCACACGCACAGCCTTATACTCCGGGCTGAACTGCTGCTCCAGGTAGTCGTCCATCTCCTTCTTGGTGATCGACTGCCCGTTGACGCTCAAGATCGTGCGCCCGCTCGTATACCGCTTCCAGATAAAAATATTTGCAAGGATCGAGAGTGCCAGAATGAACCATACGGCGGTCCTGAGGAAACGCATTTAGCATCCTTTCGTCATCGAGAACCAGGGTGACATTTACGTCAAAGCGGCGCTTGGGCGGGATCGCTCCGCATGGAGCGCCCGGATCACATAGGCGATGCGTTCTACCCAGTGGTCAAGGCCCAGGCCCGCCTCGATGTCCTCACGCGCCTGTTTCCCCATGCGGTCCGCCTCGGCGGGATTTCCTAACAGACGCTCTATGGCCGCTTTCAATGCCGCCGCGTCTCCCGGGGGAACATACAAGCCATTGACGCCTTCGCGGATGGTGTCGGTTTGCCCCGTGGTTCGGGAGGTTACGATCGCTTTCCCCATCGCCATGCCTTCCAGAATCGTGGTGATGCCGGCCTGAAAGTCGTTTTCATACAGGGGCACGACGACGAAGCGAGAGTCCGCGTACAATTGCCGAAGGTCGTTGTACTCATATCGGCGGGCCGATACATTCGCAGGAAGCGCGCGCTTCTCCGTTTCGTTGCGGTGTTTGCTCCATGGACTCGCGGCTCCAAGCCGGACCTCGACATCCATACCGCGCACAGCTTCTATCAGCGTGGGATAGTCGCGCCATTCAAGGCCCGCGCTGCAAATCAAACGGGTGGGAGCATCCGGCGACGGCGGAAGCGGCCGGTAAAACTTCCGATCGGCATGGAATGGAATCAGATGAAGTTTGGATTCCGCAATGCCCAATTCTTCGCGCGCGTAGGTAAACTGGGTGGAGGCGTACACGAAAATCGCATCCATCTGCGCCTGAAGGCTTTTTAAAAATGGCCGTTTTTTGCGCGGTGAAAGGCGGTGTCCGATCACCACATGGGCGGGGCGGGAACGGTGCCGTTTCAGGAAAAACGCGAGCGGAATACCGACGTTCTCGCCGTTGGAGAAAATGACATCGTACTGTTTTCGGCGCCCATAACCAAGCGCGGCAAGCGCAACGTCTCGGCCGGCTCGGCGGGCCAGACGAACGAGAGCGGGGCTGGCGCCCGCATCCAGAGCGGCATAGTCCAATATATCCGCGCCAAGCCGTTCCTGGAGGGCGAAATAATCCATGGTAGGATGCGTGTCCGCCTGGACCGCGTTGGAGAGACCTCGTTTGGCGGTGCTTGGAATCAACATGAGAACGCGGGGTTTGGCATCCTCGCTTCCGGAGGGAGAGCCGGAAGGCGCGGACTTCGCAAGAGAATGACGCGTACTTGCCGCAGTTGCTTCCTGTGGATTTCCACGCTCTGACTCATCGTTCATATCGTTCTCGTCTTCTGATCGGCGATCTGCCGCAGCAACCCCAGAACCGCGCGATAGTTACGCTGCGCATCGAAGCGTTCTTCCGCCATGCACCTGCCGGCGCGTCCCATGGTTTCTCTACGGACCGGGTCCGCCACAAGAGATTGTACCGCCTCCACAAGCGCATGCGCGTCGGAAGGAGGGACAACGAGCCCATTCATTCCGGCTTCGACCTGCTCGCCGAGGGCTCCGACATTTGTGGTGACGATCGGCAATCCCGCCGCCATGGCCTCCATGATCGCGAGTGGGAGGCAATCGCCCAGAGTGGGGAAGACAAAGCAATCGGCCCGAGCATACAGATCCCGGAGTGGATCGCAGTTCGCGGTCAGGCCATAGTGAACGCGAACTCCCTCCATCTGTTGTACCTTATCTCGGACGGCTTCATCTTTGGTGACGATATCCAGTTCGCAAGTGCTCTGCAATCCATTTGCGAAAGCATCCAGGAGAACATGGCCGCCCTTACGCGCGAAGTCCCCGCCCACAAGCAATAAGCGAAGGCGGCCCGAAGGCGTTGCCGAGCCTCGGCCTGGAGGCCTGGGAAAAGTCCATTGCGCCATATCGATTCCAGGGGGTATCACCGTCACTTTGTCGCCGGGGATACCGTAGTCGTCCACCAGCGAAGTCTTTGCCCACTGGCACCAGGTGACGAGGGCCCGCGCCTCCCGGAAGGTGGCGCGGTTCCATTCGAACTTGCGTTTTTCCATCCAGCCCTGTTTCGACGGGATATGACCATAATGCTCGCCCACCGTGTCGTAATTGATGGGAGTGGCGTCCAGCGAGACGATCGTCGGGATCCTACGCATAAAGCGCGTGGCGAAAAGAGCGAGCGTCTGCGTATGAATGAAAAGTGCGTCCAGCTTTTGCGTCTGTTCGGCCGTGCGGAGAGCGTCTCGGGCACGCAAACTGCCCTTTAAAGACCAGTTGCCGCGCACCCCGGGCAGCCGGTCCCAGAGGTCCGATTGGTCCGGTATGACAGGCATCCATGCCGGTGCGATATCCGTCTCCCGCGCGACCTGGCGAGCCAGGTTCTGATGGTGCGTGACATGCCCGAGCGTTTGCTCCATGATAAAACCGAAAGAAGGCATCTGTCTTTAACTCTCAGTATCCATAATGTGCAGCCCTCTTTTGACAAGATCCCGTGCTTCAAAGTGTTGACAAACGGTTTCTCGGGCCCGATTACCCAGGCTTTTTCGCAGGGAGGCGGAGTCGATAAGCGTGTTCAACCGGTCGCTCAGGGCGTCATAATCATCTGGAGCGATGAGATACCCATTTTCGCCGTCGCGAATGATATCCGGGATGCCTCCGACCGTCGTGGTGATGACCGGCATTCCCACGGCCATCGCCTCCAAAGACGCGATCGAAAAACAATCCGCGCGCGTGGGGAGGGCAAACAGGTCGCAGCGCTGAGCCAGTGCAATCAATTCCGGCGAATTGCTCCGCATACCGGTGTGGAGCACCACTCCAGGCGGCGTCTTCATTCCCTCGGAGGTTACGATGTGCAGTTCCCAG
Source organism: Chthonomonadales bacterium (assembly GCA_038231675.1). GTDB lineage: Bacteria > Armatimonadota > Chthonomonadetes > Chthonomonadales > Chthonomonadaceae > JBBRKX01. The sequence goes on from JBBRKX010000348.1 coordinate 4,140, forward strand.
TTCTTGCGACTGGTCTCTTTAGCCCAGCGCAATAAGAGATCGCCGCCTTTGCGCAAAAACATATAACCCGTAAATAAAATACGTACTATGCCGTCTTCCGTTCTCGATCCCTGGATCGCCGGTTTCCAGAGGGACGTATCGACGCCGGAGGGAACGATCTGAACCCGCTGCGGATCGACACCGTAGTCTTCGATGGCGGACTGCGCCGCCCAGTGCGACCAGGCGAGAAGCCCCGCTGCGGAATGGAACGTGTCACGCACACGGCGGTGCTTATATTTGGCCAGCCAGGTGTTGCCGTCTGGGACATGCGCATACCAGGGCGCCATCATATCGTATTGCCGAGGAGTCACGTCGAACATCAAAAATGCGCGTTGCGATCTGACTGCAGGCGGGTAAGCGACTGCGGGATTGTGCGTGCTGAACAAAACGGAATCATAACGCTTCCCGCCCAGGCCGGCTTCCAGCTGACGAACGCAACGCCACACGGCGCGCACTTCGCGTGGTAGAAACTTCAGTTGCTCGATCCAACCGCCTTTCTGATAATAAGAAATAGGCGCCCATGTCGGAATGATGTCCGGCTCCTGTTCAACGATCCTACGCCAATTCTGGTAGTGCGTCCCCATGCCGGCCTGCAACTCCATCACGAAAGCGATGTGACGGGTTCGATTGGGAGCCGCCCTGCCCGCAGACGCGCCGGGTATAGTGCTGACAATGGTGCTCACGTCGTTGTAGGCTCCGAAAGTGCTCTCCAGAAAGGGCCTCGCCCACCCATCTCCAAGCACATCCCTTGCAAATACCTTAAATTGAAAAGCAGGCTGCAAGCAAGAAGCGATAACTTGCGGCCGCCGTACTGCGCGCCTAGCCGGCCGAGCGCCAGGGCGGCGGGTTCGACGATCGGCAGGCCGATACAAGCCCGTGCGGTAAGGCGAGTCAACCTGTTCCGCTCGCTAAAATGGCGGCGCGCAAGCTCCATTGCGCGCACCTCCCCCATGTCGCGGGCCATCTGAACATCCCTTTTGCCGTATTCGAACGGAGTCTTATACCACGACGCGAAAGAGCGCGTGGGCCGATGGATTCCGACCGCATCCGCATTGAATTTAAAGCGCAATCCATGCTGGGCCAGACGAAAGCCAAGCTCGACGTCTTCCTGGCGCGTGAACTGCGCATTGAATCCGCCTACCGCGAGAAGATGCTCCCGACGAAGGGAAAAATTGCCGCTGTAAAGGTTGTTCGGACCCGCCGACCAGACTCCGGACTTAAAATTATCGTACTGCTTTTGAAGCATGCGATGTTCCCACGCGATCCACGGCTGCATCGGCTCGTGCATCGGGCCGGATTGAGGCCCGATCAACACAAGGTCCGCCTGGTCCTTTTGTTCCGCCGCATGCACCGAAAGAAAATCAGGCACCGGCTCGATATCATCGTCCACATACACAAGAAGCGATCCACCGGCTAAGCGCGCTCCGTGGTTGCGTGCCACGGAGGGTCCCTGGTTGTGCTGCTCCACAAACCGCAACGCGAACGCGGGCTTTAGTCCGGCGACCGCAGTTGCGGAACCGTCGGTGGATCCATCCGAGATCACCACCACTTCAAAACGCTCCGCCGGGAAGGTCTGGCGGTCCAGCGCATGCAGAGTTCTCAGCAGGCTCTCTTGCCGGTTATAAGTTGGAATGACGACACTCAGCTCGATCATTGTGTTCTATTATTGGTCCATTCGCTCGCCTGGTTTAGTGTCCTGGAATCAGAACATCATATGCGGCTGCATCTCCGGGACGGTCGCGGCTTCCACATGCTCCGAGGGGCTATC
>JBBRKX010000349.1:0-5935 GCA_038231675.1 Chthonomonadales bacterium
ATTTCCCCCGCCACTTGCAGGCGTATTGTCGCCGAATACAAAGGGACCATATGCCTGACCGTCCAGGGTGACGTTAATCGAGCCTTGATTGGAGGGTGCGACGGGAAGCGTGCCGACGATGGAAAAGGTATGTTTGGTTCCCGCCGGGTACTCGAAGGCGCCGGTCAGATTGAGCGCGCCCGTCTTCGGGTCATAGGTGCCCACACAGTTGGGGGTGGCTATGACAAGGCGAGTGGCGCGGCTCGGGTCAGTGAGGGTGAGCGTTCCGGTGGCCACGTTGCCTGAGGCGGCTGTGGTGACCTGCAAATCGGCGATACGGGTGTTCAACGTCATTTTAGTGGCAGTGACGCTTTTCCCGGCATAAATGCTCGCCGGTGCGGTCGAATCGCTGCCACCGCACCCCAGGAGCAGTCCGGGAAGCGCCAGCAGGATGAGCAGCAAGGCGGGCCGCAAGTGTGGGTAAGGGTTGAAGAAAGACATGGGTTCGTATCCTTGGAAGACATGAAATAACCACGTGCCCGCCGGCGGACACGTGGTTTGCTGATGATAAAAGGGAATAGAGAGGGGAAAGTCCCCCATGACAGAAGTGTCTTTGCCTCTCTACGAAGGGAACGTTACAACGGACCAATGCCTTACGGCAACGTCACATCCGCCGTGCCATTGACGGTGAAACTGCCGGTGGCGCCCGAGTTATTGTCGGCGCCCGTCGTAAAGGTAACATTGGTAAAATGCAGTTTGTAGTTTTTCCCCGTGATGCTGTCTACAATCGCGCTGCCGCCGCTCGCAATCCAGGTTGGCGCCCCGCTCAATCCTGCCTGGGTGTATGTGAGCGTGCTGACGCTGTTGACTCCGGTAGCAGAAAACGTATACGTCTTGCCCGTCTGGATAGCCCCGTTTTCCGCCAGACTGATCGCAAATGTGCGCGACGTAGCTCCCGAGATGCTTGGCCCGGTAATGTTGAGCAACGTAAAGCCGCCGGCGCCGGAACTGGTCAGCCCCTGGGCGATATTCGATTGGAACGCCGTCGTATTCGCGTTCGTTCCGGACGCATTGGAAAAAGTGGCGTTGACAACGCCCTTTCCAGCGCCTGCCCCCGCACCGGGGGTGCCTGTCGTACTGCCGCCACCGTCACAGCCGGCGAGCATCGCGCCCCCGACCAGTGTCAAGACAGCGAGTGCGGACATCATGCGCGCTTTTTGGCGCGTGGACACGATGGAAAGGGCGCGAATACAAAGCAATAGAGATGATTTCGATGCGTGTGACATAACGGGACTACTCCTGAAACGTAAAGGGTTGGGATGAAAACTTCTCAGGTTGGGAACGGAAAGCGGGTTTGGGCCGTATCCGGCTTGGACCAAACCCGCATTCATCCCAACCTTGCCTATTCTACACTCCCTCCGTATACACATCGTATACAAAAAGACCGTTTGAACGGCGATTTCAGCCACTTGCCATATTTTTTGCCGTTCCATGAATCTGCCGAGGAATTATGCTTTGCTATCCAGTACGGTTGCTTCGACGGGTACACGTATCCGCCCAGCCACTGCAATGGCCTGTTCGATGTGTGCATCCGTTCCCAGTTGCCACAGGCGGTCGAACTCTTCACTGCCGACTCGGCTGCGTGACGCGGTAAGCACCTCCTCCATGTACGCCCTTCCGCGTGGGGACATGGGAAGCCCCAATTTTATGCGCAGATGGGCGGCAGCGGCATATAACTCTATGGCGCGCTCCTGCTGAGCAAACTCATCCGCGATAAAGCCGAAGACTTCCAGAGCGTGCATGATCGTCGGTGTATCGCTGGTTTCACGGCACAGCGTCAGACACTCGACCAGAAGCGGCGCGGCGCCCGCATAATCGTCCGTTTGCACTTTCAGGGCCGCCAGATTATAGAGTTGCATTACGAGCCCCTGCTTATAATGCAATTGCCGATAGACTGCCAGGCTCTCCAGATAACACGCGGCCGCCCGATCGTAATCGCCCTGCTCCTGGGCAATATTACCCAGATTGGCGACCGCAGTCGCTTCCATACGTCGATCAGAGATTTCACGGCTGATCTTCAGAGACTGGGAATAAAGGTCCCGCGCATTTTCGTATTCCTGCAAACGTTTCGCGACGTTGCCCAGTGTATTGATGGCGGACGCGGCCAGAGCCGGGCTGTTGTCTAGACGGGCGCGCGCCAGAGCACGCTGGGCGTACTGGCGGGCCGTGTCCTGATCGCCTTGCATGGAAGCGACAAGTCCGGCCTCCACAAGAGCCGCGCCGAATACGGACCCAAAAGCGTCGGCACCGGGCCGCGCCAAAACCTCGTCCATTCGCTGTCGCGCTTCGGCTAAGTGCCCCTGCGTCCGCCAGAAGATGCGCATGGCAACGATCAGACGCAGTTGTGCCTCCAATGCTTCCGGTTCGCTGGCCTGCCAATCCAGCGCCGCGCGAATGTTAGGATGTTCCGGTTCCAGACTGGCGAACCAGTAGGTCTGCTCCGGGCCGGTAATGTTTTTGTCCGCCTCTTCCGCAAGGCGCAGAAAATAGGCGGCATGTGTCCGGCGGGCTTCTTGCCGCATCGCCTCGTCCATCTGCGTTTCCGCAAATTCGCGTATGCTTTCGAGAAGACGGAAGCGCATCGTCGCACCGTTCTCACTCTCTTCAGACACCACAAGCGACCGTTCCCGCAACTGCGCGAGCAGATGTACCGCGTGGGGCGCGCCCCCCACAACCTGCGCCGCCTGCTCCGTCCAGCCGCCGCGAAATACGGACATGCGCGCCAGAAACGTTTGCAGTTCCGGCGACAGCAATTCGCAACTCCAGGCAATTGTGGCGCGTAGCTCACGATGACGCGGTATTCGGTCTTCTCCACGGCTGATCAGCAGATCGAAACGGCGGTTCATCCGCGCCAGAATTTGGGCGGGCGTCAACACCCCGATCCAGGAGGCCGCCAGTTCCAGAGCGAGCGGCAACCCCTCCAACTGCTCACACAGCATTGCTACCGAAGGGGCATTATGTGGCGTAATTTGAAAATCGGGGCGGACAGCCCGTGCGCGGTCGAGGAACAGCTGCTGACTGGCTGAAATAGGCAGCGGCTGCACAGCAAAAGTGCGCTCGCCGGACAGACCCAGATGATGTCGCGACGTGGTCAGGCAGCGCAGGGCGGGCATACGCGTCAGCAAGGCCTGTATGATGGAAACTCCGTCCGGCGTCAGTTGCTCGAAGTTGTCCAATATCAGCAGGGCCGGGGCAGTCTGCAGACGGTCTGCTATCTGAGACAATGGGTCCACATGCGATGTGTGCGGCAGATGGAGCGCATCTGCTACGTGGCGCAAGATGTGTCCTGCGTCTGTCACCTCCGCCAACCCAATGAACGCAATCGGATACGTCACTTTCGTCTGTAAAAACCGGGCTGCTTCCACGGCCAGACGGGTCTTGCCTGCTCCGCCCGGCCCGGTCAGGGTGACTAGGCGCGCCTGCGCACCGTCGTTCACGCAATCCGCAAGAAACAGACGCGTCCCAAACGCATGCGGCTCACCAACCACAGGGCGCGCGTCCGGATATGCCTCGATGGGTGCGCCGACGCTCGCATCCAGTAGAGCGGCCAGCGCCCCCACGTCCTCATGGCGGCCAATGCATCGAGTCAGGAAAATGGGCAGCCGCAGATCGAAGGAGAGCACGGGTGGCGTGGACGAAGCCGGTGTGCGGTCCAAAGGAGTAGCGCTGTACGGAGCAGAACCATTCGCACGCGCCTGCTCGATACGCGAATCGGCTGTTGCGGATGTGGTGGCCGGCCGGCGTTCAAAATGCGGTGGAGCGGGTAATTGTACGGTGCGTGTTTTCGATACGCTTATTCCGGTTTTGGCCTTTCGCGTGGCATGGTTCCCGCGTGGTTGGCAAACAGGCAATGTAACAGCCAGGGCTTGCGCTTCTTTGCCCGGCAGGCTGTCGCACTCCTGCTTCAGGCATGCAGCTAGTTCCGCATACTGGTGCGAGGCGTCATGGGGCCGACCTGCCTGGATATACAGGCGTATCAGAGCCACGTGCGCCTCCTCTTGAAGAGGGTCCGCCAGGACAAGTCGGCGGGCATGGGCGATAGCCATTTGGATGTCGTTTTGCGCTTCCGACAACTCCACGATCTGTGCGAGCGCGCCCAGGTAACTACAATGTAGGCGTTCGCGTTCCTGCAACGCCCACTCCTCGTAATCACCGGGCAGCATATCGCCCCCATAGCGGGAGAGGGCCTGGGTTAGGAGTCCTATCCGAATCAGGGGATCCTGCGTGGCGTGCGCCTCACGCAGGTTCGCCTCGAACGCGGCTACATCCGTTTCGATGGCATGGGCATTGAGCCGCAGATGCGTGCGGTCGGCGAAAAGCACGGTTCCGGTCTGTACACCGATGGGCTCCAGTTGGCGGCGCAGGGAGGCGAGAGCAAGACGAAGCTTCCTGTGCGCCGTCTCAGGAGGATCTTCCGGCCAGAAGCGGTCCACCACCTCTTCTCGCGCATGCGAACGGTGTGGGTGACAGGCAAGGAACGCAAAAAGGCTGGCTGCTTTGCGCGTACGAAAGCGCGTGATGGTGGAATGCGTCTGTTCGGCTTTTAATTCGCCCAGCAGTGTTATGCACCAGGATTCGATGAGCATTGAGGGACGCCAACTCCTAGATCCTAAAACGCCGTTCGAGCGTCTTCACGTCTGTGTGCTGCAGCCTCGCGCCGCAACACGATGTGAACGCCGCCTGAAATATCCTCGAAAGCGCCGTGGGCATTCCAGCGTTCCCGCTGGAGGGGATAGAAGCCCAGCGATAAATTGCTGGGCTTCTATCCCCTCCGCCAGATCTGGCGGAGGGGTAAGTGCAGGTTCGCTCTACTTGACGATGGCGATTGGAAAGTCCGGAACGGAAGGCGGTTTCGTCGTTGTCGGATGCTGACTGCCTCCTGTCAACTCCTTCACCCGTTCAGAGAGGAAGTAGTCCAGACTCGCAACCGTAACGCGCCCATCGCCCTTCAGGTCCGCCTTGCCCGACAGTCCCTCCAGTAGCGCGGTCGTGAACGCGCCGTGACCCCATTTCGCATCTTCCAGCGCATATTCTTTTCCGGTAGACGCGCAGAACACGATCGCGCCGTTCTCCGCGCTCGATAGCTCATTCACGATAGAGACTATGTCCGGCTCGATACCCCGCGTCTTGCCGCCGGCCGCGCCGGAATGACACGTATCCACGAAGAAGAGCGTTTTGCCCGCAATGTCCTTGATCGTCTTCTCGATTTCATAAAATAGAACGCCCGTGCTCCGCTTCTTCTCGATATCGAAGTTGTACGGCACATAATAGTAGTCGCCGCTGCCGTCGCGCACACCATGCCCTGAGAGAAAAATCATGGCGACGTCACGCGATGTCGTCTGTTTCTGAATCCATTCCAGACCGTCCAGGACGCCGTCCTTGCCCGCCTGATCGTCCGTAAGCAGCCTGACCTCCACGTCCCGATATAGCTTTCCACTCTGCGATTTCAAAGCGGCGGCAAAATCCGTGGCGTCTTTCGCGGCATACTCCAGCGTATAGTCCGGATTTTTATATTTGCTTACCCCGATCGACAGCACATAAAGCTTCGGCTTCGTGATGTCAACGACCGTTTTCCCCTTCCAATGCACTTTCACCATGGCGGGCGCGCTGGCGCCGTGCTTATTCTCCGCGATAATCGAAAGTTCGCAGTCTCGGGCCGGCAGCGTCACGTCGAGAGTCTGGGCGGTCTCCGTGTCCGTGCCGCTGGCAACCTCCTGAATCCGGCGCGCATTCCCGACAGGTCTGCCATCGATGTAGGCGCGCGTCGCCGTTACCGGAGCATCAGCGGGAGTGCGAACGGAAAACTGAACCTTTACCGCAGCGTCCGCCATATCCGCATTGTTTTCCGGCGACTTGATCGTAACTAAGGGGGGAAGCGTCTTGTCGACGTCCACGA
>JBBRKX010000350.1:0-5928 GCA_038231675.1 Chthonomonadales bacterium
AACACAATTTTCCTCCGCCCTACGCACGGCTTCTGACGATCGGCGACGTATTCGGAACGGACGTTCCGCAGGCCATCGCCGATGAGCTGAATAGTGGGGATCCCAATGAGGCCGCCAAGATCCTATCCAAGATTGTGCTGGACACTACTTTCGACGCGTATCGAAGAGAGCCGGGCTCCCACGCCCCGAAAGACCCGCGCGCATGGGCCCGTACTTATGCGCTGGACACGCTCGGCTTGTTGGAAGGATTGAATTCCGAATCCGCCAGGGCGCTTCTGCCGTTACTTTATATGGACGATGAGGATGACCTGGCCGAATACATGCCCGAAGTCTTTGCAAATATCGGCGCACCGGCGATCGAGGCGCTGCGCGATCTTCAGCTGGACCCACAGGCTCCCTCCATGCCGCGCGCGATTGCGGGAGACAGTCTCACGGAGATCGCGGAGGCGCATCCCGAAACACGCAATCAGGTGATCGAGATCCTGGAACGCGTCGTCACGGACGACAAGGACGAGGAAGTGGTCGGTTGGTCCATCAGTCATCTTCTGGATCTTGGATCCAGGGCGTCTTTACCTCTCATCACGCAAGCATTTTTGGAAGAGCGCGTGAGCGAATTCGTCATTCAAATGGCCGACGTCGAAGAACACTTCCAGCTCGAGCGCAAGGCGATCCGTAAACACTTCGACATGGATCTTTTGCAGGATGGCAAGTTGGCGTTCGAAGCCGATAGCGAAGAGACGCCGATCTTCGCCGGTTCCGGAGAAGGCTTATCTTTGCAGCCATCGCTCGCCGGCGATGAGGAGGATTTTGAAGCAGAGGAAGAGCGTGCCGAACCCTATGTCGCGGCGGTTAAAGTCGGTAGAAACGATCCCTGCCCCTGTGGCAGCGGGAAAAAGTATAAAAAGTGCCACGGCGCTTGACATGGTGTTCTGGGGCCACGCGGTTGCGCCATCACATCGTCGTGTTGTGCAGCGAGCTTTGGAACGTGATGTACAGGCCCCGGCCAACACATGCCAGCGCCAGCCCATACCCCGCAAGAGAAAGCAAAAAGTGGGCAGACCCCGTAAGGTAGATCGAAGCGCCACAAAGGCAGCCGCCACCGGAGATCCATAATCGTGCGGCGCGCAGGCTCGGTGCTTCCACGCACCGTAGTGCGCCAAGCCCCCGTGCTCCCGCCCACAGAATGACACCGAGCGCTATATAGGGCTGCAAAAAACTCAGTCGCATGCGGTCCTCTATACGGCATTCTCACCCGGCGAGTCTGGAGGACATGCAGGGGAGCCGACGCTGGATGAAGAACTTAGGTGAGCGCACCGCACGCGGTCGAGGCCGCACGGTGCATGAAGTTTCCTATTTACAAAGGAGCATCGCCATGCCGGATATCAAAGCAGAAGACTTTACACGCGTCGCAACCTTGTTTGTTCCCGAGACGGCGCACGCGCTCGCTTTTTCACCGGACGGGTCTCTCCTGGCCGTGGGGGCGGGAGACAAGGTGCACATTTTCCGCGTACCCCGGCCAAAGCAGGAAAGCGATGGAGACCGGTCTACACCGCGCAATCAGGGCTGAGGCACAGGCCGGAACACAACCTATGCATGTCCTCGGAATCGAAACCAGTTGCGATGAAACGTCCGTCGCCATCCTCCGCGATGGACGTCACTTATTGGCGAATGTCATCGCCAGTCAGGCGGATCTCCATGCCCGCTACGGCGGCGTCGTGCCCGAAGTCGCGTCCCGCAAGCATGTGGAGCGGTTTTTGCCGGTCCTCATGGAAGCGCTCGGCGAGGCGGGCGTCACATACGGGGATCTGAACGCCATTGCGGTCACCAACCGGCCGGGGCTGCTAGGCGCGCTCCTGGTGGGGGTATCCGCAGCGAAAGCGCTCGCTTACGCACTGAAGCTGCCTCTGGTCGCGATCCACCACCTTGAAGGCCACATCTACTCTAATTTCCTTGCCGAACCCGAACTTGCCGCCCGGTTTCCCATTCTTATCCTCATCGTCTCCGGGGGCCATACGCAGATCGTCCGCATGGAGGATCATGGCCGCTATGCCTTGCTGGGCCGCACGCGAGACGACGCCGCGGGAGAGGCGTTCGATAAGAGCGCGCGCCTCCTCGGATTACCGTACCCGGGAGGGCCGAACCTATCCCGATTGGCGGAGCAAGGCGATCCGCGCAGCATCCCCTTTCCGCGTTCCCGGCTCGCCGACACCCTGGACTTCAGTTTCAGCGGCCTCAAGACCTCGGTGCGGAACTTCGTCGCCCGCGACAATGGAAAGACCCCCGTGGCCGATATCGCGGCCAGTCTGCAGGCGGCCATCGTCGATGTGCTGACGGATAAAATGCGGCGCGCCGCGCGGCAAACCGGTATCTCCACGGTCTGCCTTGCGGGAGGAGTCGCGGCCAATCAACCTTTACAACGGGCGATGCGGCGCATGGCGGAGGAAGAAGGACTGCACTGCGTCGTACCGGAACCCATTCTCTGCACGGATAACGCCGCGATGATCGCCGCCGCAGGATATTACCGCCTGCGCCACAGCCTTCCGGACGGCCTTGCGTTCGATACCCTCGCCACGGAGCCTCTTGCCGCCGCTCCCGAACCTGCCGGTCGATAACGCCTCGTCTATTTTACTTCCACCTCGATGCCAAGGATCTCCCGGATAAATTCGAGCGCCATGCTATTCTTGTACGGTTTGCGAATGACCGATTTGACATTCGCCGGCACAAGTTGCTTGAGTTGCTCCGTATCATGCCCGGTGGCGATCAGCACAGGCAGGTCGGGCCGCAATTCGAATAGCGCGCGAGCCACTGCAAGTCCGTCCATTTCCGGCACGGACATATTCGGCATGGACATATCCGTGAGCACAAGGCGCACGGCTCCCCCCACGGACTGGAGCTTCCCCAGCCCGTCCGGACCGCTATTGGCGGTGAGAACCGCGAACCCGTGTTTGGTCATGTACTTTTGGAACAGCTCTGTAATATAGGGTTCGTCGTCGATGATCAAGAGCATCGGTAGATCTGGTTGGAGCGTCGAGGCATCCATGGTGATATCCTTCCGTGGCATAGACAAAAAATAATACTCCGGCTAGCGAACGATCTATTCGTTGATAGGTCGCATATTCATTTTCGGTAAGAGTTGGCGAAAGTCTTACCGCTCGGGAACCTAGCACAATACTCTGGAAGTTTGGCTTAGAACAAAATATGGCGGGAGAGAATTCTGTGACAGGGATTTATTCGCGACGGCAATCCCTCATTCCTGCATCGCTCAGTCATCGGGAATCGGACACCGCGTGGTTTCTCAACCTGAGACGGGCCGCTTCGATTTCGAATATCTGCCGATCGTGCCGGAGCGTGTTCTCACCGGCCCCCTGCTGGAGCATACCGTCGCCGGCCTCTATGTCGGCTGGCTGCATAACGTCGCGGCTCTGGTCACGCGATTGCCGATTGGAAAGGGAGATCTCATCATCACCACTTTCCACCTGCTGCCGCACATCGGCAGCGACCCGATCGCGACTTGCTCATGCAGGATCTTTTTGACATGGCCCCCCCCTGCGACCCGGCAGGAGTAGGTCGGATCGCGGTATGGCTCGCATAACGAGCCACACGGCGCGATCGGGTTGTCGGCTCCCTTGCCGAGCGACGGTAAAATGCACGGCAATGCTTTTGTCACCATTTCAAGAGAGGAGCATGGCGGAGATTTTAAAAACTGCTAACGTTATGCGCTTCTCGTGCGATAATATAAGTGTGAGACGTGAAACAGAAAACGAGGAAATAAATGTCCACTTTCATAAATGCCACGCCCGCGGTTGAGCCACAGCCAGCGACCAGGCCCATACCGTTGGAGAAGATACCCGAAAATCCTGACGATCCCTTTGGCGTCCGACGTGAGATCATCGAGGAGATCGAAGAAATCGGACGCAGACATGCCCCTCAGAAATAAGGGCGTGCGAGAAAAACGCCAGAGCAGCCTATGCTCTGGCGTTCATTAGTTTGGTGCGGCCGCCGCTCTGGAACGAAACCAGCGGGAGGACACGATGCACGCACGGCGTTCCCTCGATGCACTGTGGGATTCCGCCCCCCCGGACGGCCCGTCGTTCGACCCCGGTTCGCTCGCCGCGCTTCCTGAGCCCGTGCGGCGTTATCTTACTCACGCCATCGCGCCGGGAACACCCCTCGCTTCCGCAGTACGGTTGCGCATGCACGGCGAATTTCGCATGAAGGGTTGGTGGCCGTTCACGGCCGAGCAGGTCATCCGTTGGGATGGCGAAATGCTCTGGCGCGCCACGATCTCGATGCACGGCCTACCCGTCACAGGGTTCGACTGTGTTTCAAGCGGTAAAGGCGCAATGCAGTGGAAGCTTTTCGGCATATTTCCTGTCGCAACCGCAAGCGGTCCCGATGTCACACGTTCCGCCATAGGTCGAATCGTGGGAGAGACCGTGTGGCTGCCTTCTCTGCTCCGCCACGAAGACGTTACGTGGACCTCTCCAGACCCGTCTCATGTATGTGCCGCCTTCTCCCTGCTGAATGAGAAAACCAATCTCTTCCTTACCGTGGGAGAAACGGGACGATTGGAACAGGTTCGCTACAAACGCTGGGGCAACCCGGAAGGCCACGCATTCCACTATGCGGATTTCGGAGGTGTCATAGAGCAGGAAAGCACGTTCAACGGCTATACCCTCCCCACCCGAATGCGTGTTGGATGGCACTTCGGCACGGAACGGTTCGAGACGGAGGGTGAGTTCTTCCGAGTCACCATCGACGAAGCAATCTTCCATACATAGTGGATGCGCTTAAGCGCATCACTCAACGACTATCGCACGATCTTGATGTGTTCCCCATAACTGGGGATGGATCGTGTGATTCCAGTCTGGATGAAACGCGGCCCGCTCGATCTTGTTCCACTTGCAAGTTCCGGGAGGATAGTGGCACACTATGATGCTCAGGCCGCTCTCTTAGGCAAACGCCTGCAACTCACGTTTCCATAGACGCAGACGCAGCCGTTGGAGCCCCCTCCATCCGCCGTGATGAGAATGCGGGTCGCCTGGGGTAGCGGGAGCGGCCTATCTTTTCCCACCAGAGGCGAAGGCTGTTGACAGCAAACGCGGCCGTATCGTTATCCATGCCAACCGTAACCCAGCCCGCATTCGCGCCGATGTCATAAATGCCGTACGGGATGGCTTCGTGCCCAGCTCCTTATCCAAGAAGTCGTGGGTACGCACGAGGTCAGGACATCGCGTGGGCCGTTAGCCGCTGCCGACGTTCTTAAAATCGCCCAAGATCTCCTTCTTCTTGGTGTCTACCGAGATCCCGTTGGCGCCTTCACCGACATACTGGAGACGAACCTTGAAAACAAGGGACAATTCGATTCACTTATTGTTGAGCGGTGCTTAGAACAAAAGTAACCAGGGGAATTATTATGTTAGACGGGGCGAAAGTGCAGTCACAGAGGGTCGAATTAAGTAGGTCCGCACATGAACTTGACATACCCGAATCGCAGTTCCGTATTGTGTCGGAACTGGAAGCTAAGCCGATCCTTGAAAATATAGAAACGCACTTCGTGGCGGAGGCGGGATTTCACTGGTGGTGGGAAGCCTTCCGGCCATTTTCAATTATCTCTGCTCATTTTGTCGACGGGTCAGGGTGGCGGTATCTTGACTACATTGTCCCGCCGGAAAGTGGCTTAGTTTGGTTCGTTGTTGAGGATCGACCCGAGTTTATTCTGTGTGAGGGCACTGTGCAAGCCGTGCAAGCCATTATTGGAGATTGCTCGCCCTGAGCCAACTCGGCATCGGCACCCACATCATCACGCGAGCAGACCCATCGCTTACGGTCAAGTCTACGATCCGTGAGAACCATCCGCAAGGTGTGTACGTCTACAACTTTGCGGTCGAAGGCGATCACACCTATTTCGTCGGTACGGCTAGCGGC
>JBBRKX010000351.1:0-5923 GCA_038231675.1 Chthonomonadales bacterium
GAGTTGGGGGGCTGAATAGTTACGTCGGGGCTTCATTTCTCGGACTTTGCCGCCTCGTGCGGTGAAATCCGCAAAAAGGAGAGCCCGACGGCTCACTTGTCCAAAGGAGTGCTGGGGCATCAGCGTCACAAGGCGGAAATTGCCTATAGCGAACCCACGGCGAAGGCGGCATGAGCCGCAAAGTTACCGGAAACTAAAGATCTACGGCCTATTCATTTTACCTGTTCGTTTTCTAGTCGCGCAATCGAGTAGCCCGCATGTTTTCAATATTTGAAAGTATTGAATCGGGACGATCCGCAATGCATAGGAGGGCATGACGTCACTGCGGCAGAGGGTCTTTCGGCCCGCACAGGGCGATGTTGTCGTTATCGACGTTGTAGCCGGCGAACCCGGGATTGGGGCCCACGAGCGACTTCACATGCGCATCGAGATATAGATAGTTGCCCCTGTCGTTGTGTCGGAACTCCGGGTATTCCGATACGACCGGGAACTCGACCGTCAGACTTTCTTTTCCAAGTTTATAGGCGGTGGCGCCCAAGATCCAATTCCAGGGCCGGTGCGGCTGATCAAGAGATGTCGATTCGACCAACAAGACGCTGGACGCCGAAGCCGGGACTTCCGCAAGCGATCTGTTCTCCAAATTCAACGTAAACGCGTACGAGCGGAACATCTGGCTGCCGACTCCGGGAACGTCTTCGCGAGTCGAGAATGTATCGCTCGGGCACATGAGCACCTGACTGTTTTTAAGCTCGGGTTGGATCTGCATGTCCCAGGTCTGGGGCCAGTCGTTGGCTCCTTCCGCCACGCTCCGGGGAAGTCGCTCATCGTAATCCTGGGCATAAAGTTTGAAGGCTATCCCAAGCTGCTTCATATTGCTCAGGCAGGAAGTTTGCCGTCCCTTCTCACGCACCTTGGTGAAGACAGGGAAAATGAGAGCCGCTAGAAGACCGATGATAGAAATTACTACCAGTAGCTCGATGAGCGTGAACCCTGTCGTATGCGACTTTCCTTTGACCATGATCGTCCCTTTCCAAAATAAGAGTGGGGAGCACATCTGCGGAAGATTAACGGGCGATTTGCCAGAAGCGCTGACGCCGGAAGTGGCGCATACACGCGGCGGTTAGGGAGGCTGTCACACGGCCGGCAGGCAGCCAGAACACCCACTGCCAGAGGGCGAACACCACTCCCTCGGTTTTCGGCAACAGGATCAAGCCCGTCACAAAAGAGTGGAGGATCAGCAAGAGCATCGCGTTGCGAACACCCGTTGCAATCTGTGCGGATGTGGTCAGCCCCGCCAGAGCGCCGGCCGCGAAGGGGGAGAGAAATGCCAGCAACACAAGGAGGGCCAGCAAGCTATCTTGATAAGCGGACAGCGTGAAGTAGTCCAGCAACAGGATATTCAGCATCGAGGCGAGGCCGAACCAGGCGAATGCCGTGAGGGTCGCTTTGCGGATCAGGCCAGTCGGACGCGCTTGCGGTGTTCCCTGGCTCCATTCCTGCAAAAACAACTGACCGACACGCCAGGGCTCGCCAAACTCGCGCAGGGCGGCTTCGGTAGCGCCTTTCGCTTCCATTCCCTCATAGGTATATTCGCGGATCAGCCCGTCGATATGCTCCCGCGCTTCCTGACGCAGCCCGTTGCGATCGCGATAAGGGACGATCCCAACGAGCGGTGCGCAGAGGTTGTCCAGGAAATCCTCGACACGCTCGTCGCGGCGCAAATGCGCGTCCGGGTGCTCTTGCGTAACAAGTTTGCGCTCAGATAGGTTGCTCACGGCGCTTGCCCCCCATGACGCTCTCCATTGCCGACGCAAACTTGCCCCATGCCTGCGTCCTGCGCTCCAACTCGGTTTTGCCGGCTTCGGTAAGAGTGTAGACCTTGCGCGGTCGTTCCGCGTCGGGAATTTCCCATGCGCCTGTGATCCAGCCGTCGCGCTCAAGGGCATGCAGGGCGGGGTAGAGAGTTCCTTGTTTGAGCTGGAGCAGATTGTCGCTACGTTGATTGATCTCGCGCGCGATGGCGAAACCATGTGAGGGCGCTTCGCTGACCACGGAAAGTATGAGAGTAGGAATGTTTCCTCGCAACAAATCACGATCTTCGCTCACGACAAGGCTCCTTCCACCAGGATGATGAGAATACTATACCTTGTTCAGCGACATATGTCAAGATGATGAGGCGGTTTTTAGCACAAATTCTTATTCGATTGCCAATGGGCCCCCACACTCGGGAGGGATATAGGTTGGGGCGCTATCGATTTGATGATTATATGCGCTTCATCCGTTCAGGAACCGGGCACTCTCTTTAACGCCATCGGGAGATTGTAGGGGTTCTGTTTGAAATTGCCGTTCAGCTCCCTGCCATCGCTATAGAGCCTGGCGGTGATTATGGCCAGACGCTTTTTGACCGTCATTGTGAGCACACCATTTGTGAACTCCACGGCGTCCGCCCGCAGCACTGCGGGACCTTCGTCCGGGGTCGACATCGACGCGATAAGATGATCGCCTGTTTCGCGAATGTCGACGACCATCGTGGTCGACTTACCTTGAATCCCGTCGACGCTGCTGTAGTCCAGCGTGCCCAGCCACTTGCCTGTTACGTCTGCTTTCTTCTTGCTGCCTCCCCAGTACATCCCCAGTGACAACAATAGGGCAATGATAGCGATTGCCCCCAGAATGAAAACGATCTTCTTCCTTGTTTGCATGGGTTTCCTTTCAATGGAAGTTTGTGAGAATTTGGAAGCTTTACGCTTCCCTGTCTTCCATCCAGCCTGATTCTACGCTCACATACTTTTGTTCCGTACGGATCTACGAGTCGCCCCAGGTGGGAAGGAATACTCCTCCACGTTGGTTTCTTCAGGCATGCCGCCGAGGGCGGTAATATGGATAGTTCCTTCCGTATCCGTGCTCATGACCGCTCCAAGTGCCGCCGCAGCGGTTGGCTGGGGTGGCAAAGCGCGCCATTTCCCCGTGCGAGGGCTATATGCCTCCACGCCGGCGATGGGCCAGGATCGTCTATCCCAGCCGCCAAGAACGAGTATGTCTCCGTCCGAACCGGGCGTAAAGACTGCGGCGGCACACTCACGGCCGTATGGCATGGGGCAGCCTCGGGACCACACGTTTTTCACGGGATCATAAATCTCGACGGCGTCGGTGCAAAACACCTGATCGTTAGAGCCGCCTATCGCATAGATGCGCCCATCCGGGCCCAGGGTAGCGGTAAGAGCATGTCGGGGCGTAGGCCTTTGCGCTTTCGCGACCCATGTGCCGGCAATGGGATCATAGGCTTCCACGGTGCGCAGTCCGTTGTTGGGTACGGTGCGCAGTCCGTTGTTGGGTACGGTGCGCAGTCCGTTGTTGGGTACGGTGCGCAGTCCGTTGTTGGGTACGGTACGCAGTCCGTTGCCGGGGTTGGAGCGATCCCGGCCGCCGAGGGCATAAATGCGAAAGCGCCCATCCGCTCCTCTCGCTGTTACGGCCCAGAGCGCCTCTCTGGGCGTAGGCATGGGGCTGCACCTGGCCCAGGTGTTCGCCCTGGGGTCATAGGATTCCACTACATTCTGGCGGCGTTGTGGATCCGCCCCGCCTATCACATAAATCTTGCCGTCCCGCCCCAATGCCACCCCGGCTTCCATGCGCGGGGTGGGAATAGGGGATGCTTCCTTCCAGATGTTTCGGCGAGGATCGTAAACCTGAACCGCGTTTGTGCGCTTCCGTTTGCCGTTGACCGTAGTGCGACCGCTGATAACAAAGATGCGACCGTCGGGCAAAGCCACCGTTCCCATGAACACCGCGCCCTGATTCATAGGCCGAAGGGGCGTCCACATCCCTGTGGCCGCACGATCTGAAGAGGGGAACAAGACCCGTTTGTCTTGTGCTGCCGCATGCGCAATTTGCTTGCCTGCCTGAGGCCTGACTTTCAGGTATACCGCGCTACTCGCCAGGGTGATACCTGCCAGGATCGCGGCGATCCTCCCCTGCTTCCTGAGGATGAGACCTTGGTTGCTCAACATCGTATCCGCCATTTCTCACCGCGAGCCCGCGCCAGCCGATGATGTCAATTTGGCCAAACCAGGTCGTCGGGGATATGCGTATCGGCACCGCTCGCGCCGGTCCGGTCGGCCTTTGTACCCCCCTCATCCTGGCGGTTCGGACCAGCGCTGTAGAGCAGCGTTTGCCCACCTTTCAGGCGGTAGAGAAACGGCTGTTGCGTGAAGAAATCGTGAGGCAATAGCGCGCCCCAGGTTGTCTGCGCTTCGTCCAAAGTGGCCGGATAACGCCCGTGTGTGGTCCGGTAGGCATTGAGCGCGAGGGCTACCTGGGCCATACGCCGATAGACCAGTATCTCATCTCGTTTGCGTCCTACACGGTCTAGATCGGGCAATATGAGGCGGGTGCCGATTGCGTACCATGGGAGCTCCGAGATAAATTTGTTATTGGAAACCATGGGAGTCCCCGACGCTAAAAGTGCGTGGCTCTGACGATCGTGGGCATGTAGGTACTCTATCTCGTCCATTTTCCAAAAGGGAGACCATAGGAAGCCCAGAACGTCCCTGACGAGATTAGAATCGTGGGTATGAGGTCCTTCGATGAATTGTTTTGCTTCAATGGGATTAGAGACGTACTGAAAAGCCCATAATCCAAAACATCGCTCGCCCAAAAGATCATGATGAAAAGCAGCAGTCCAATCCGTATGGGGCAGGCGTAGCGCGAATGCCTGCGCTTGAGCGGGGGACAGCGCCACATCATTGAGCACCCGCGCCAGGGTCTTGTAACCTGACCTCTCTATCGCCATCGCCGTCACTCCCGACACGAGGATCGGTTCCGGGACGACATGCTCGCTCATTCGGAACAGAACGGCGACATCGTTGAGGGCAGCGTCAGTCTGTCCCCTCTGGGCTTCCCACAGGGCCTGGGCACGCATTGTATCCGCGAGGCTGTGCATCTTTCCCAGATGCGGTAAGAGAATGCCCGCCAGGTTGGACGCATCGTAATCAATCGGGAAACGGCAAGCGGGCATCGCTGCCGCCTCCCTAACGAGTTTAATGGCTGCCTGATTCTTCCCCAGGACGCCAGTGTCCGGCCCCTTGCTCTGGTTGCCATCAAGTTCCTCCGCCTCTGCCTTCGTAAGGAGGAGCGCCCCTGCGGCCCGCAAATACACGGATGCGGCATTCTGACCGTCCGGGACCAGGGCAGGGACGAGTTTGCCAAGCTGCAAGGGCTCGCCGCGATCGACCACTGCGGTCAGTTCCCGATGGAGCAACCAGGACGTTGCGAAGCCGGCAAGGCAGAACGCCATCACGCTGAGAGAAAGACACCAGCCCAGGGCTCGCCGTGCCCGTCGCCACCAGCGGTACAACCGGCTTTTCGGTCCTGGGGACTCAATCGCCGTACGTGGCTGACTCGAAAAGGAACCTTTTGGCTTATAATCTTGATCCTGTGACATCATCGTTTCTTCCCTATTCGAATCCCAAGACAGCTTCAACAATGGGATGGACTTCGCTGTCAAGAGGGTGTTGATTTCAGCCGCTATGCTTCTCGTGCAGGAGCAGGGCCAACTGCCGCATTCGCCATCGTAGCGCGATACCAAATTTCACTCCGTCGGCTTCCATGTGTGCCGAGAGGTTGGCGCGCATCGCGAGGGAACTTCCTGGCCGCCCATTGGTCCCCGCGATCATGGCGCGGCTTTGCGTATCCAGATAACCACTCGCAACCCAACAGAAGAGAACAAGCCCAGTGAACGCTCCAGCCAGGCATAACCGACCGTACCAGGCAAAATAAGGTTTTCGCTGGCGCTGTTGCCGGCACAGCCGCAGCACTTCCTCCCGCCGTTCCGGCGGGAGCACAGGCGCGGATGCTTGAATGCGTGCTTCGATCGTATCCAGTTCAGGCTTCGCTCGCATTTGTGTTCTCCTCCTGAACCCAA
>JBBRKX010000352.1:0-5883 GCA_038231675.1 Chthonomonadales bacterium
CAGGCAAAGGGAATAGGGAGATCGCGGAAGGGGAAGGTTATGAGAACCAGCGCAAGAGTGTGGGAACCGACCGACGGCGCCGACCACGTCGAGTTTGAGCAACTAATCGAACGAACGCAGCGCCAGGCTTACAATATTGCTTATCGCATGACCGGCAATCGAGACGATGCCGAGGATTTGACTCAGGAGGCCTATCTACGCGCCTACCGCTCGTTTGCGACATATAACCGTCAGATGCCGTTTGAAGGCTGGTTCTTCCGAATCCTGTCCAACCTGTTCATCGATCTGATGCGAAGGCGACCGCGGCAGAAAGCCTTGTCGCTAAATCAGCCGGTCGGTGACGACGAGGGCGAGGATAACCTGTTGCTGCAGATTGCGGATGAGGACGCAAATCCGGAACGTAACCTTATGGAGCAGGTGGTGGATGAGCGCATTCAGTCCGCCTTATCGGCATTGCCGGAAGTGTTCCGAGCAGCGGTTCTGCTCTGTGACGTGGAAGGCAAGACGTATGAGGAGATTGCTGAGATCATGGGATCTTCCATAGGCACCGTCCGTTCTCGTATTCATAGAGGACGCACGATGCTGCGGAGACTGATGGATAAGCAAGCGACAGGCCAGAAGAAGGGGCGCGCCGTCAAAAAGCGAGCCGAACCGCCTGCCAGCGAGTTGCAGACCGCCGGGGTGGGGGCCCCTGCGGAAGGCAGAGGGGGTTGGTTTGGCTTGCAGCCCTCGCGGGCGGTGTAGTCCTGTATGGGTGAGGAAGTTGAAAAGGCGCGGTGACATGGGACCCTGATTCGGGTTCCTTCCGCGCCTTTTTCGGCGTGTCACGAGGGGAACTATGTTCATCGATACCCACTGTCATTTCAATCATCAGCGCTTCGCGGAGGATATGCCCGCATGCCTTGAACGGGCCGTGGAAGCCGGTGTCACCCGCATGGTCGTCGTCGGTTTCGACATGCCCAGCAGCGAACAAGCTGTTCTCCTCGCCGAAGCCAACGCCCCGCATCTATTCGCGGCTGTCGGCGTGCATCCGCACGACTCAAAGGACTGGACGTTGGATTCCGCCCGTCGTCTCGCTGATCTCGCCGATCATCCCCGCGTGGTGGCGATGGGGGAAATCGGACTCGACTTCCATTATGACTTTTCTCCGCAAGAGGCGCAATATACGGCGTTTCGCGCTCAACTGGCGCTTGCGCGCGAGGCGGCGCTGCCGGTCATCATTCACTGTCGTGAGGCTTATCCCGAAACTCTGGAGGTACTGGAAGAGGAAGAGATGGAAAGCGGCGGGGTCATGCACTGCTGGGCTGGTGCAATGGAGCAAGCGGAGAAAACGGTGTCGCTCGGCCTTTCCCTCGGGTTCGGTGGAACGCTCACGTTCAAAAACGCGGAGGACATTCGACTCTGCGCGCAAAGCGTTCCCCTGGAAACCTTGCTGATCGAAACGGATGCACCGTACCTTGCGCCTTCACCGCATCGTGGAAAGCGGAATGAATCAGCGTACGTCGCGATTGTGGCGGAAAAACTGGCGGCCCTTCGGGGCCTGACTGTAGAAGAGATCGCCAGGCTAACGACGGCGAATGCGATGCGAGTCTTCCCACGCCTTGTGGGGGATGCCTAACGGAATCAAGCGGATACTCTTTATATTTCCCAGCCGTTCCCACCGGAAAGGGATCCGGTCCCATTCCGCGCGGCTTTTGCCACCGTATTTGTGTCGATCAAGGCCACGATGTATATAACCACGGCGAAGAACAGAAATCCATATAAAGGGACGCCCAATCCCTCGCCCTTGTTTCGAGAGGCAAACCCCCAGGGCGACCATCGGATGAGATAGAGACAGACCAGGTCCGCAACGAAGAAACACAATCCCTTAACCCATTCCGCATTGTGAATCTGTCCGGCTCCGGGAAGCATTAAGGACAATAGCACCGCGAAATAGGGGTTTACAGGGACCGTGCCGTTATGCGCGGAAGCCAGCCCCTGCTGGCGAATGAGCAGGTCACCGTATTTTTTTTCTGCGGAAAAACGCTTAGGATCGGCTTCGCCAGCGCGTTTGTAAGCCGCAATTGCCTCGTTGGTACGTGCGACGCCCTGTAGAATATCGCCAAGCAATTCCAGTGCTGCGGCGTCCCGTGGGACGAGGTTGATCGCTTCTCGACACTTCGCTTCCGCTTCCGGGTACTTTTCGCGTCGCCGCAGGATACTTGCATCCCGAAGGAGTTGCTCCGCCTGCCTTACTTCCCCTGGACTGGAGTCGCGGAACTCCGGCAGATTCGGAGATACGGCGGCCACTGCACGGATCTTTTCTTTTGCCGCGGAGGCCGCAAGGTCCGCAGCAAAGCTTTGAAGCGAGGCGGCGGATGGACGCGCAGCTTTCGGAGGCGTACTCCCATTAGTAACCTGGCCGGCGGGCGTCCCATGGGGACGGGCGTCGAGCAGGCGTTTCACTTCGGCGGGGTTCATCCCCAGACGCGCCAACTCCGCTTCCACAGTCTTACGCTTCGCTTGATCCACCAGAGGATCGATGTGCGGAGTCACGGCGGCTGGGATCGGTATGGCCTGGGTCCGGTTGACCTCGCTCTCTAGAACGCCTTCTCTAGAACCCCCGGGGATCTGCGTCACGTCCGAGGGGGATAACATGCGGGTCGGGTCGGGATTTTCCATTCGACTAGCTCCTACCGAAGTGCCATACTACGGACGGATGGGGAGGACCTGAAGATCCTCCACGGTTCGCCTGATTGTCAAATCCTGGTGGTCATGCCGGGCTGCGCAGCGTGCTCGCTTCGGCCGCAAAGTTGATTGCGAGCCTCGGGGCAGCCGACCAGAAGCCCTCCAGGTCATAAAATTCGCGCTGCTCTTCCGCCATGATGTGCGCGATGACATCCCCATAATCCAGGAGTATCCAGGTCGCTTCCTGATATCCTTCCACCCGGAGTTTGCGATAGCCGCGATCCCTCAGCTTTTCTTCGATTCGATCTGCGATCGCGCGTATCTGGATGCTCGACTTCCCGGTGCAGATCAGGAAGAAGTCGGCTATAATGGTAAGCTCTCGAAGCGCCAATACCTCGATGGTGGAAGCGCGGACATCGTCCGCCGCCTCCGCCATGAGCCTCACTTTGTCTTCTGAACTATCTTCATCCGTATCCTCGGGAAGCTCCGCATCCAGGTCGCTCTCCGATTCCATGTCTTCGAGATCATCCAGCTCTTCCATATCGGATTCCGTGGCTCCAATTTCGTGTATCACTCGCAATCTCCCTCCGCGCAACCATTGCCGATTGGCATTTCGCTTTCCCTGTACAGGTCATGGCGGCGAATATAGTCCAGAACGCCATCTGAAGTGAGATAACGTACCGGTAAGTTTTTTCGGACCCGTGCTCGAATATCGGTTGACGAGGTGCCGATCGTATTGGTTCTCAAAATATGGATGCGACTCAAGTATTCCGGTGGAAGGCGCTGCCTGAGCGCGTCCGCATCGAAACCCGGCCGCATCGCGGCGATGAATTCAGCCTGTTGAATGACTTCCTCATGACGCTTCCAACTTAATATTTCCGAAATGGCATCTACGCCGGTAATGAAGTAGAGCTTGTCTTGCGGGTGTCTCTCACGCAACAGGGCAAGCGTTTCATACGTATACGATAGACCATTTCGTTCCTGTTCGATCGAGGAGCATCGGAAATACGGGTTCGATGCGGTTGCGATTTGCGTCATGGCGAACCTATGGGGCGCCGCCGTGATCGTGTAGTCCTTCTTATGCGGCGGGTTTCCATTCGGCACAAACAACACTTGATCCAATCGCACGGTCGCCCGCGCTTCCTCAGCGATGAACAGATGTCCAAAGTGAATTGGATCGAAAGTTCCGCCCATGATTCCCAGACGCATGGATCTGTTTCCTTGCCTCAAAAGGTAAGAAATCTCACCCCGGTTTTATCGATTTCCACGCCGGCGATATGGGTCTGAATATTTAGCGCAAGTGCCTGCCCGGGAGTCTGATTATGCTCGAAGGCTATCCTGTCCCATGGAATAGAAATCTCCATGGACCGCTTATTGACCGAAACTCTGATGTTTGACGCGTTTGTCGAAAACGCCTGGCCATTTTGCACCCGGATGGTGGCGTCCTTAGCAGATGTTTCCCCATGGGCTCCAAAGTACCGGATATGCACGGTATAGTCGATCTGGCTGCTGATGGGCTGCCTGGTGTCGATGCGAAGGAATAAGGTTTTCAAGTCTCGACATGCGGTTACTGTCCGGATGTCTCCACCGCCCTGGAGATCTCGCAAAACATTATCTCGGACAGGATCCAGGATCGCGGGTGAAAGGAATCCCCAGTCGTCCGTCCGCCCGGTCATCGTGATGGCGCCGGAAGGCGCCAACGAAAGCTTTGTGGGCTGAATATCGCCGTAGATCTCATTCCGACGTGCAAACGACATCAAAAAGTGGCCCATCAAGGATGTTTGACTGGGATAGCGAGCGATCGCCTCTGCTTTTCGACGCGTCTGCTTCTGATTAAGGCGCAGGGAAGTCCACCTTGTATCCACATGGAGCATCTCTACGGGAGGAAGCAAGGCAGCCTCCAGATGAGATCCCTGGGGAAGCGGCCAATCCCCGCGATGGATCAGATAATAGCGTAACTGGGCCTGTGCCGCCCACGCACTTTCGCCAGGATCCGCAGCGAGTTCTCGAAGAGCCTCCGTAACGAATGCGGCGGCGGCGGCGTGATCGAGATGGTCTTCCGCGGGATGTGTGACCGTGATCAGCGTGGGCCGATAAGCGCGCAAAATCGCTTTGATGTCCGAAAGGACGTCCTGTCCGCAGTAATTTGCGTTATGGTCAAATGTCCTGGAATAGGGAGACCGGTCGCATTGTGTATAGGCCGAAAAAAAGGGTGCGCTTCGCAGCCAGTGCGCGTTCCACATCGGCATCAGACCCCGATCGGGATACCCCAGAAAAAGAGTGTCCTCAGCGGTCTCGCCGAGCAAGTTCAGGGCATTAAGCGATTCTTGTTGTCTCAACGATGCGAACTGAATGTAATCCGACGGTCCGATATGCATCGTTCGCGCCTGCCGCTCCACTGCCGTGCGGAACCCGTCTCCGTTTGTTAGGATGACAGTGCGAACGGCGCCTCCCGACTCGTGAGTCTGCTGGATCAGCCCGCCGCAGCCAAGTATCTCATCGTCGCAATGCGGTGCGAACACAAGGAGTCGCGTTGCGCGATTCGGCGACGCGGAAACAGGCGGAGGAACATTCTCGATAGCTCCGTTCAGAAGCCTGTGCCGATAATAGAAGGCGGCGCCCGCCCCTCCGAAGTAGACGCCGACCAGCGCAATTCCGGCCAGGAAAAATCGCATGGCGGCATGGACACGCAGGGCGCGAACCCGACGATCTTGCAATCAATCCTCCTGAACACCAGGCAGGGCAAAAATGGAATGGGCTGCAAATGGTGACAAAGGCCACTTGCACAAAGAGGCGCGTGCATAGGAAATATGCGCCGCGCCGCCCTTTTTGCAATCGAACCGGGGTTCGAAAAAAATTCGGAGTGAGAGGGATTCGAACCCTCGAGCAAGCTTTCACCCGCTACACGATTTCCAGTCGTGCTCCTTAGACCAACTCGGACATCACTCCCTATATAGGCACGTCTGCTTCAACTTATGCTACGTGTCCGTCAGTTTCCATTCAATTAATCGGTAATATCGAATGGAGCGGCCATGTGGCAAAGCGCGGCGGCTTGACTTCGCCTGCTATTATGACACGGTAAGGCGCGGCTGTCAATGCAAACCGCGTCCCTCGGCTTCCGGAGCATCGCATGCGCGTCAGAGTGCCGCTGCGAAGGTGGCGAGCGGAATAAAGTCGGCGTCGGGGGGCGCCTCCATGGGGCCGAAGTGGGCTCCG
>JBBRKX010000353.1:0-5863 GCA_038231675.1 Chthonomonadales bacterium
ACAGATCCTCGCGGAGCTGCCGCCCCCAGAGGAACGGGACCGGCTGTTCCGGGACAAATGATCCCGAACGACCCCACGTTGTACGACCTTACGTTCACCTACACAGGTCCCACGGTCTTCACGGGGACGTCTACGATCAACAACAATCTGTTCGACTTCTCATTCCAGTCCAAGACCCCGCCCGGTTCGGACGCAACCTATGGATGGAAAGACGAACATATCACCCTGACAGGCGGGCGAAGGTTCGAGTCGGGCCAGAGCAGCACCACCGCACCGGGCGCGGTTCCTGAACTAAGCTCTCTTCCGCTCTTCGGAACACTCCTTGGACTGGGAGGGCTTGCCCTTCGTCGCCGTCGCGCCTGATGGACGCGGCGCTGCCTCCTTCTTCCTTTCTCGAAAGGGAAGGGAAGAAGAGGCGGCCGAGGAAGACACGCCGGCAATCGGCGAGCCCCTCACACCTCCGCCGGGATCACGGTCTCGGTAGGACGACGGGGGATAGGTAAGCATTGCCGCAATGCGCGGTGTTTCATGACGAACGATTGGTATCCAATGGCCCCGGATGTTTTGGGCGGACCAGTTGTCAACTCCATCGATGAGGAGACGCAAGATGGCAGTTGCCGAGAACAAATTTAACCTGGACGCGTTTGAAGGTGACGTCCAGGTTACCACATTGGCAATCGTGAGCGACCACTGGCCAGTGAGGGAGGTGCCGTTCGCGATAATAAAGCGAGCACTGGATGTCACCGTGTCGCTCTTTGCCTTGATCCTTCTTTCGCCAATCCTTTTGGCCGTCATGATCGCGGTCAAGCTCTCTTCGTTGGGACCGGTTTTATTTCGGCAGACCCGAGTCGGCGTGGGTGGCCGCCTGTTCACCTGCTATAAGTTTCGGTCCATGTGCGTGGACGCCGAGGCAAAGCGCGAGAAGCTTCTTCACCTGAATGAAGCCTCGGGTCCTGTATTCAAGATCAAGAAAGATCCGCGCATCACCCCGGTGGGCCGCGTGATACGCAAGTTCAGTTTGGACGAGTTGCCGCAGCTTTTCAATGTGCTGATCGGGGACATGAGTCTGGTAGGGCCCCGGCCACCCGTTCCCTCGGAGGTCGCCGCTTACAATACGCGGACCCGCCAGCGGCTGAGCGTGAAGCCCGGCCTGACCTGCCTATGGCAAATCAGTGGCAGAAGCTCAGTGGCGTTCGACCGCTGGGTGGAACTCGATCTTCTTTATATCGACACCATGTCGTTCTGGGGGGACGTCGCGATCCTCCTTAAGACAGTGCCCGCCGTTGTCTTTGCGCGGGGCGCGCATTAAAATGCTTTCGAAATTGCCGGCGGCAAGGCCGCTGTCCGAGGGAATGCACCCTCCGAATGCCTGGCTGATGTTTCGTGATCGTGAGGAGGAGAGGACAGCGATGGAAGGCCAAGATTTTACATTCGATTTGAGCGATTTAGCGAATATCGAACGCAGTTGCCGGGCACGGCTTGCCCAGGAGCCGACTGCGGCCGGCGTACGTTTCGAGTTGGCCGGGTGCCTGCTTGCCATGGCGATGTTTCAGGCAGGGCAGGAGAGCATGCTGGAGCGCCTGATGCACTCGACCGAGGTCACCAACGAAAATCTTGTTGCCGCAGTCGAGGTTTCCCTGGCGGCCGATGCTTCCCAAACGCTTCAGGACGCCCGACGACAGGTGATGATGGCGCATGAACTCGTGCAGGATGCAGGCTTCGCCATGAGCGTCGCCAGGCTTGGATCTATTCTGGAATGCTGCCTTCCCAGGCGTTCGACGTCGAGGGCAACCGATTTCCCTGGCGAGCACCGCAGCGGCGCCCGGTTAGATAGGTCCTCTGAGTTTAGCGCGACCGGCCTTACATGGTGAGGCGCCCGGATATATCTAACTTCCGCGAGAGTATTCAAATCGCAGGCATGGAGTAGGAAAAACGACCAAAGGTGCAGATACGCTATGAATGAGCTGAACACAATCGATAATAATGCAGGCTTCAACGCGGTGGATGTTTTCCGAATTCTATTGCGCCGGCTCTGGGTGATTGCCCTGGTGATATCGGCCTGCCTGGCGTGCGCGTTTTATGTATCTAAACGCACTATCAAAACATGGCGAGCCACCGCAGAGGTAATTTGCATTCAAAGGAGTGCCACCGCCGCACCCACGACGGAGACAGCCTATGCCGCGCCGATGGTGGAGTCGATTGAAACGCAATTGGCGATGGTGCAGAGTCTCGCCATGGCCCAGCGAACCGTAAACTACCTCAAAAACGAGGCGCTCTCCCATCATGTGTCGATGGAGGATGTTCCCGAAGACCTGGAAAAATTCCAAAGACTGATCACTGTAAATAATCCTAAGGATACCAACCTCGTGGATGTCACGGTGGAAGCCAACAGCCCCGAACGAGCGCGGAAATGGGCGAATGCCGTCTGTCAGGCGTTTGTGCAATGGAAAAAGGAGGTCGCTCGACAGAACCTCGACAACACGGTCGATAGTCTGGAATCCAGGGCGGGTCTGGCGCGGGCGCGCATGACCGCCGCGGAGGAGAAAGAAGCAAGTTATCGCGTATCGCATGGCATGGCGGACGTTCCGGTCCAGCAGCGTGAAGCGCTGACGCGGTACTTCGCCCTTAAGACGGAAGCCGACTCCACGAGCCAGTCTCTCGCGGTTCTCCAGGCTCGCGCGGCAGCTCTCCAGCAACGGCTGAGCAGTCGGAAGAAAGTCCCGGAGGTTCCAGGAGAACCGCGCCCGGATCCGATCGTCGACCGGCTCAAGAGCCAGATGAATGACCTTCAGATTTCACGGTCGGAGCTTCTCACCAAGTATACAAGCAAGTACCCGGCGATTCAGCAACTGGACGCAAAGATTGCCATCGTGGGAAAGTTGCTGGAAGAGGCGGTTACCGAGAACAATAAAACTCGGTTCCCAGCACATCGCGCGAACGATCCGCTTGAGGAGGAGTATCAGAAGAGCCTCGTGGACATTCGGTCGGCCGAGGCCCAAAACGCGGCAGTCGTTGCGAACCGGAATGCCGCCAGCGCGCAACTGGCGAACGTTCCGGAATTTGGAATACAGTATGCCCGACTCGCCCGGGAAGCGGAGTTGGAACGCACCCTCTACGCTAACGTGCAGACGGCCTTGAGCGCCGCCATTATCGACCGCGATCAGGCAGGCGGAAATGTGGAAGTGGCGCAGCATGCGATCCTGCCTCAACTTCCTTTTCGGCCGAATTTAGGGTTGGACCTGGCGTTCGGCGGGATAGCGGGCGTGTTGCTTGCCCTCTCCGCCGTGTTCGCCCTGGAACAGTCGGACAAGCGTGTCCGAACGGTCGATCGTGTTCGCAAACTGGTGTCCGGCCATGTTATCGGAACGCTGCCGGAGTTTTCCAGCAGAGAGATACGCGCGTTGAACCGTGGCGAAGCCTCCATGCAGGCGACCGCCGGATATGGGCTTGCCCGAGCGAATCTGTCGCTCGCAACGCGCGATATCGTTCACGAAGGCCTTGGCCGCGGGTACATGATGCTGGTGACCAGCGCCGTGCCGGGAGAAGGGAAATCGCTGACCTGTGCGCAGTTGGGGCGTTCGCTGGCCCGGTCCGGTAAGTCCGTTATTCTTGTGGACGCGGATCTGCGCCGACCGACCCAGAACACGCTGTTTGCAAGCGACGAAAAGATTGGGCTCGCGGATGTTCTTCTCGGCCGGGCCACTTTGGATGAAGCGCTTGTTAAGTCGGACACGGAACGTCTGGCGTTGCTGCACAGCGGGTCCTGCGATAAAGATCCCGCGGATGTGGTCTCGCTTCCTTATATGCAGACGCTGATCAATGACCTGTGCCGTAGGGCGGACGTAGTGCTTGTGGATACTCCCGCATGCTCCGTGGTTGCGGATGCCCTTCTGATCGCCCAGTGCGCCGACTGCATCATGTATGTGGTAGGAGCAGGCAAAGTCAATGAGGAGGCGGTCAGGGAAAGCGTTGCGGCCTTGTCCGCCGCACGCCCGAAGGCGATGACTGTTTTCGTGAATCGCGTGCCGCGCGTCTCCACGCGAGCGTATCGGGGCTACTATTCCGACTCCGATGGCATAGGGGGAAATGGGACAGGAGCCAGAAGGAACGCCAAGGTGCTGAGCGCGGGGCCGGCAGTCGAGCGGAATTGACGAGAAACGGGTGGATTCGCAGTGGAGCCGACCCATGGATCGATGTGGCTATAAGCACGACCTGAATCGGGGGAATCTAACTTGAAAGTAGCGATCGTTCATGACTTCCTAATGCAAATGGGAGGCGCGGAAAAAGTAGTTGAAGTCCTCCATAGCCTGTTTCCAGATGCTCCTATCTATACGTCCGCATACGACCGGGACGCCATGCCTGCCTACTATCGTACGTGGGACATTCGCACGAGCTTCCTGCAAAAGCTGCCGATGAAGCAAATAACGCATCGGCTGGCGCTCTTGCTTTACCCGATGGCATTCGAATCCTTCGACTTGAGCGAGTACGATCTGGTTCTCAGTTCCTCTTCGGCCTTTGCAAAGGGTGTGATCACGCATCCGCACACCACGAATATCTGCTATACGCATACTCCCATGCGGTATGCATGGGGAGCGCGTTCTTACATGAAGAACGAAAAAGCAATGAAGCCGCTACGCGGTCTGCTCTTGCCGGGGCTTCACTATTTGCGTCTGTGGGATCAGTTAGCCTCTGCTCGGGTCGACTGCTACATCGCGAACTCGAGCGTGGTGGCGCGCCGGATCGAGACATTCTACCGCCGGGCCTGTCACGTGATCCCTCCTCCCGTGGATACTTCACGTTTCCAGATCACGGAAGATATCGGAGACTACTACATCCTTGTTTCCAGGTTTGTGCCCTATAAGCGTATCGACCTTGCAATCGACGCATTCAATGTGCTGGGTCTGCCCCTTAAAGTTGTCGGAAGCGGCAGGCAGAAAGAGGCGCTTCAGGCCCGAGCAAAGGGCAATATCGAATTCCTGGGCCGTGTCGACGATATCGAACTCCCCAGCTTGATGGCGAGAGCACGCGCTTATATCATGCCGGGCGAAGAAGATTTTGGGATCGCCCCCGTCGAAGCAAACGCGTGCGGCCGGCCCGTCATCGCTTTCGCGGCGGGCGGAGCGCTCGACTCTCAGATCGATGGCGTCACCGCCTGTCTATTCCCCGAACAGACGGTGGAGTCGCTCTGTGCGGCGGTGCGCAGACTGAACACGATGGAGTTCGATTCCTCCGCTATCCGGCGCCATGCGATGACCTTCGACACCCATTCCTTTGAAAAAAGGATCCTGGAAATCGTGAGCACCGCCGTCGCCGGCAAAGAAGGATTTGCCGCAGTTCATTCGGACCTGATCCCTCGAAGGGAGGCCCTCCTAAGATGAACGGCCCTACTTCCACCGCGCATCTCACACTGCCTACAGCGAAACAAACCACGCTTCAAGACCTTGTCCATGGGCTTTGGAGGCTGCCCACGATGGTCAAGCTTTTTCTGCTGACCATCGTTCTGATCTATGTCCCGGTCGTCATGGAAGCGAAACAGATGTGGGCGCGTGACGAGGCGTATAGCCATGGATACTTGATATTTCCGATCACCCTATTTCTGCTCTGGATGGATCGTGAGGGCATTCGTCGGGCGAAAGCGGAACCGTCGGCGGTCACCGGGCTGCTGCTGCTGGCATTCGGCCTGGGCTTGCAGGTAAGCGGCTACCTCTTGCGCTTGACTTTTGTGTCGATGGTCTCTCTTCCCTTCGTTCTGGCGGGCGCCGTGCAGCTGCTTCACGGAAAGGCATTGTGGAAAGTGGTCCGCTTTCCGATCTGCTTTCTCTTTTTCGCGGCCCCTTTGCCCGGTATTCTCCTGTCGGCTCCT
>JBBRKX010000354.1:0-5862 GCA_038231675.1 Chthonomonadales bacterium
AAATAGGCCCTCCCGAGCAGACCACTAACACACAGGCAAATGACAGAATCCGCAGTGCATGGGGCTTGCTCAGGAAGGCGCTAATGCGGGGGGGCGCATAACAGGAGGATATTGCGAATTTTAGCATTGTCATGAGAATCCTTCTTCACTGCGAGCGTATCACACCCCATGGGGACACGTCAACTGGTCTTGGCCCAGGACGAAGGGATAAGATTGACGCCTTTCGAACGTATACGCTATAATAGGGTCATTCGCATGCGGGTTGAAAGAAAGATGTGAAGCGATTTTTGTGTCTGTCCGGAAGTTTCGTTCGCCGGTCCAACCAACGATTTCTTTACGGCGCGGCAGGAATCGCAATGGGTTGTGTCGTTGCACTCAGTGGATTTTGTCGGACCGCAGTCCGGAAAGTTTGCGACGAACATCGCCGTGAATGTGTATGCAGGTCCGGCCGAAAAAGAAGATGAGGCAAAGCGTGTTCAGGGCATTCAGATCCAGTACGGAACGATCTATGCCATGGGGGCAGCAAAGCTGGGCGGCCTGCCCGCGCACTCCT
Source organism: Chthonomonadales bacterium (assembly GCA_038231675.1). Classification (GTDB taxonomy): domain Bacteria; phylum Armatimonadota; class Chthonomonadetes; order Chthonomonadales; family Chthonomonadaceae; genus JBBRKX01. The sequence continues at coordinate 554 of JBBRKX010000354.1, forward strand.
GGCGAACCCGGTTAAACGTTCCTGAATTTCCTGCTGTAGAGAACCATCAGGTCTTATGCTGGCATGGTGGGCACGCCGTGGAAGTTACCTTGACCACGTAGCCCGCCGCCATAAAGAAATTCGATCCTGTTTTCGATCGCTTGCTCGCATCCTTTGAATGGGAGGATGCGCGTTTGAGAGCAACCCATAAGTCCGATCCAAAGAAAGCCGCAGGTCACTGATCGATATGCGATTCCTCACCCAGATATGCGCCGCCGCCGCTTTAACACGATTTCCTGTTGCGCGGGTGACTATCCTCGAGATTACGCAGGCGACGCCGAAGGCCTGACGGTTGCTTCCGTCCATTCGCCACGGTGTCGCCGAACTGTCGCGCCAGGCCAGAACGCCCCTGCGTTTCGGTGGCGCGTTTTTTGCGTCTGCTTCAGGAAGATAATGAAAGATAGAGTCAAACCATGACGACGGAAACACCAACGGAGCCAAAGCGAGATTATCGCGGCACACTGAACATCACGCTCAATGACAAAGATCCCGGCGCATTTCCCCAGCGCGGGAACCTGCCGACCAAAGAGCCGGAGTACCAGAAGCGCTGGGAAGCGATGGATCTTTATCGTAAGACGCTCGATAAGGCACACCCGCGTGGGACGTTTATCCTGCACGACGGTCCGCCCTACTCGAACGGAGATATCCATCTCGGCCACGCGCTGAATAAGGTGGCGAAAGACATCATCACGCGGTTCCGGACCATGCAAGGATACTGTTCCCCGTATGTGCCCGGCTGGGACAACCATGGGATGCCGATCGAAAACGCGGTCGCGAAAAAGTTTCGAGAGGTGAAGCAGAATGTCGATCGCGTCACGCTGCGCCGCGCCTGCCGTGAATACGCGGCCGGATGGGTCGATAAGCAAAGGGAGCAGTTCAAGCGGCTTGGCATCCGGGGAGATTGGGACGATCCCTACCTGACGATGGCCAGCGACTTCGAGGCAAAAATCGTCGAAACGTTCGGCGAACTTGCGACGCAGGGCTTTATCTATCGGGGACTGAAGCCGGTCTTCTGGTGCGCCACCTGCGAAACGGCCCTTGCGGACGCGGAAGTCGAGTACGAATCGCATACCTCGAACAGCATCTATGTCCGCTTTCCACTCTGGGACGATCCGAACGGGATCTTCGCTATCCCCGGCGCGGGAGATGCCCATCACGGCAGCCCGGATGGCGGCGAACCATGCTATGCGGTGATCTGGACCACGACGCCCTGGACGATCCCGGCGAACCTTGCGGTGGCCGTGCACCCGGACTCGGAGTATGCCGTGGTGCGCGCGACGCGCACCATGCCTGCCTCGGAAGAAGCCGATGGCACGGTGACCGATGCACGGGAAGAGACCGCGTACTATCTGATCGCGGTTCCGCTTGTCGACGCCGTGATGACGGCGGCCGGAGTCGAGACCGGCAACTATGAGACTGTCAAGACGGTTCCCGGCAAAAGTCTGCAGGGCCTGGTGTTCCGGCATCCACTGTTTCATCGGACGTCGCCGGTGGTGGAGGCCGACTATGTGACCATGGATACCGGCACGGGTATCGTGCACACCGCGCCCGGCCACGGCAAGGAAGACTTCGAAACGGGCCATCGGTACGGCCTGGAAGTGCTCACCCCGGTCGATGGCGCGGGAAGATACACGGCGGCGGCGGGCGAGTACGACGGCCAGAACTTCCAGGGCCTTCGCGTCACCACGATGGGCGACAAAAAAGGCCGGGACAGCGAGGGGAATGAGGCGCTCATCGCCGCGCTGACCAAATCCGGCAACCTCTTGAGCCGCGCGCGGTTCGAGCATTCGTATCCGCACTGCTGGCGCTGCCATAGCCCTCTGATCTATCGGGCCACCGTCCAGTGGTTCATGAATATCGATCACGACGGCTTCCGGCAAAAAGCGCTCAGGGCGATCGAAGACGTCACCTGGTTTCCGAAAGAAAGCATCAACCGGATCAACAGCATGGTGTCCGGCCGTCCGGACTGGTGCGTTTCCCGGCAGCGTTCGTGGGGCGTGGGGATACCGGCGTTCTACTGCAACCACTGCGGCGAATATCTGCTCACGAAAGAAACGATCGGCGCGGTCGTGGATCTCGTGCGCCGGGAAAGTTCGGACGCATGGTATGAGCGGACGCCCGAAGAGATCCTGCCCGCGGATTATCGCTGCCCGCACTGCCAATCGCCTGCTTCGGAACTTCGGAAAGAGACCGATGTTCTGGATGTCTGGTTCGACTCCGGTTCCACCAATCGGGCCGTGCTGGAGAATTCCGCGCACTGGCCACATCTTACCTGGCCCGCCGACGTCTACCTCGAGGGTGGGGATCAGCATCGCGGCTGGTTCAACTCGTCGTTGATGGTGGGTGTCGGAACCAAAGGGGCCGCACCGTATCGTTCGGTGGTTACAAATGGCTGGACCCTCGATGAAAACGGAGAGGCTTTCAGCAAGAGCAAAGGGAACGGTGTCAATCCGCTTACCGTAATCGAAAAGTATGGCGCGGACGTGCTGCGGTGTTGGGTCGTGTCGCAGGACTTCATGGAAGACACGCGCTGCGGCGACAATCTGCTCAAGCAGGTCGGCGAGATGTATCGCAGACTGCGAAATACGTTCCGGTTCCTGCTGAACAACCTGTACGATTTCGACCCCGCCACCGATTCGGTGCCGGTCCTCGAGATGGAGGAGTTGGATCGCTGGGCGATGGCGCAACTCGATCAAGTGGTGAATACCGCACTCACCGCATACGAAGCGTACGAGTTCCACCGCGTCTACCATGCGGTGCATAATTTCTGCGCCGTGGAGATGTCGTCGTTCTACCTGGATGTGCTGAAAGACAGGCTCTACGCTTCGGCGGCGCGGTCCTCCGAGCGACGGTCGGCGCAGACGGCGCTGCATCGGATCGCGCAAACGCTTGCGCGGCTGCTCGCTCCGATCCTCGTCCACACGGCGGAAGAGGTCTGGGACTTTCTGAAACTGCCGGATAAAGCGGAAAGCATCCATCTTGCGGAGCTTCCGGATGCCGTGACGCCCGACTTTGCGTTGCTGGCGAAATGGGAGCCGGTGCTTGCGCTTCGCGAGGTTGTCAAGAAGGCGCTGGAGGAAGGTCGGCAGGCGGGAACTATCGGGAATCCGCTGGAAGCGCGCACGGAGATCACCGTAGAGTCCGAAACGCTGGAGAAGCTTGCGCCGTTCGTGGATACGTTGCCTTCGCTGCTTCTGGTTTCCCAGGCGCATCTGACGCAGGGGCCGGTCGGTACGGCAACCCAGGTGCGGGTTTCGCCCGCTGCGGGCGTCAAATGCGCTCGCTGCTGGCTGATCAAGACGGATGTAGGGGCCGATCCCCAACTTCCGGATCTCTGCGCGCGATGCGCGAGAGCGCTTCACGACGCATAGCGAGCCTATTGCAGACTGTATTAAGGAGAGAAATCATGGCCGGGACGCCCAAACGCACCGATATCGATTTTGAAGAGTTTCGTAAAATGCTCACCAAAGAGCGGGATCACCTTAGCAAGGTGCATCGTGAACAGCGCGCCGAAATGCAGGAAGAAAGCGAAGATGGTTCGGGAAACGAACTATCTCGCATGAGCACATTCGACTCCGCGGAAAACGAGGACACCGGGGCTTTCGCGGCGGATTATGAGCGTGACGAACTCCAGGACGAGAACGTCGTCCAGATGCTGCATGAGGTGAATCGCGCTCTGGATCGACTGGCCGAAGGGACGTTTGGCCTGGACGAAGTGACGGGAGAACCGATTCCGGTAGATCGCCTCCGGGCTATCCCTTGGGCGACCATGACCGTGGAACATGCGGCGGAACGGGAGCAATGACCCAGCACACTCCTGAAACCGAATTCCATCCCGCGCCGGTCGGACGCACCCTCCGGCCAGTCACCTTCTATCTGGTCGTCGTGATGGTGTTTTTTGCGGACCAGATCAGCAAGGCCTGGATTCAGCGGTCGCTGGCTCTGGAGGACTCCCGGCAGGTGATCGGCAACGCGTTTACCCTGACGCTGACGCACAACACAGGCGGCGCGTGGGGCATCCTGCCCCACGACAACCGTGTTTTCGGGCTCTTTGCGGCGGTGGCGGTCGTGGCTCTCGTGATCGCGTATCATCGCATGCGCCATGTGGACCTTCTGGTGGGCGCGGCATTTGCTCTTTCCCTTGGCGGCGCGCTCGGAAACCTGCTCGACCGGGTCCGCTACGGATACGTCGTGGATTTTCTCGATGCCCGCATTATTCACTGGCCCGTTTTCAATATCGCCGACTCGGCGATCAGTGCGGGGATTGTTCTGCTGCTGGCTCATTTTGTCGTTTCCATGCGAAGCGACATAGAGGCAAGCGGTTCCCCAGCCACCGTTGGAAATCCGTCGCTCGCCGGCGAGGACCTGGGAGTCCGGAAACCGGACAAGCCGCTCTAAGATCAGATATCGCTCTGGCCGCTTCCCTTGCAACGTCGCCGGCCCCTTGAAACGGAAATCAATGCACCCTATACTTTTTCATCTCGGCCCGATTACCGTGCACTCGTATGGCGTCCTGCTGATCATTGGGTTCCTGATCGGTCTCTGGCGGGCCATGCGGGTCTGTGCGCGCCGCATGATCGCGGAACCCGTGGGGTCGCCCCGGCGGATTCATCCGGACACCGTTTTCGACCTCGGCATCACGGGACTGATCTTCGGATTGATCGGGGCCCGCTTCCTATTCGTTGTCCTGGAGTGGAGCAGCTATTCCAAACATCCCATCGACGCTTTCAAAGTCTGGGAAGGCGGTCTCTCGCTGCATGGAGGCATGCTGTTCGGCATCCTGTATCTGATATTCTTCTGCCGGTGGAAAAAGGTTTCGCTGTACGCTCTCGGCGACCTATGCGCGGTCTCCTGGGCCATCGCCTACGCGGTAGGGCGGATCGGCTGTCTGCTGAATGGCTGCTGTTACGGCGCGCCGACGGATTTGCCTTGGGGCGTTCGTTTTCCGGACGAGCAGCATCCCGGCAGCATGACGCTCCCAAGCCACCCTACGCAGATCTACGCCACGCTGTTCAACCTGTTCTTTTTCTTTGTTCTGATCCAATGGGAGCGCCGCTCCCGCAGAGATGGCGAACTGTTCTATGCGTACATCGGCATGTATGGAGTGTATCGCTTCATCGTCGATATTTTCCGGGCGGGAGCAACCTCTACCTATATCCCCGGCACGCATCTGACGGATACGTATCTTGTGAGCTTCGCTATGCTGATCATTAGCCTGACGGGTATTGCGCTGCTGCGTCGTCATCGCCCGGCAGTCAAAGATGCTCCTG
>JBBRKX010000355.1:0-5853 GCA_038231675.1 Chthonomonadales bacterium
CTACGGGTGCCGAGCCGCCGTGCAAGCCGTTGGGAATAATGGCCGCTTGCTACACAAAAAAGTTTGACAATTTTGTCTCAGGACCCTTGACACATTCCGATGCCCTGATACGTACGACGCCAGACGAGAAACCAGGCATGCATGGAAGCGGTCGGCGGACGGTCGCCTTGCTGAAGGGCAGCGCCTTCGAAGACGAGGTCCGTTGTCCATCCTGCGGACTGCAAGACCGCAGCAGCGGTAGACATTGCGGCCTGCTGAGCGATAGCCTGCCCCGCAGGCTGATTTCTGAGACTGTTCTTTAGTGCTTGGTTGACGTAATTGGAATAGCGAACGACCTTCCCGGATGCATCATCCACGCGGACTTCCGCCTCGTTAAAGGTTACCTGCCACACGGGCAGGTAGTAGCCGTTGAACGCACTGCCAGGATTGAGGGTCCCCGTTTCGTCGGGAACCAGATAAGCCACGGCGGGAGTTCCGGTAACCGTGGTCCCTATCGCCGTACAGAAATTGGAAGCAATCTGGATGGCCTGATTCTGGTTGAGATTTGGGTCTGCCATTGCTGCAACTGAAAAGATGGTAAACAGGACAAGCACAATGAGCTTGAGGATCATTTTATTGCCTTTCGGTACGGCATATCATAGTCCAACTCTTCGTCATCGAATCCAAACATCAGAATTATCGCTTACTCCAATTCGATCACTCATTGTGATCTGGAAGTCACTGTTACAAGCGTAAAGCGATAGCCGACCGTCGCATGGACGTTTGTCGTAATCGTCTGGTTGCCATGGGGTGTTCGCGGATCCCATGCGGCACTGGGTCGACGGCTGCCGCATCCGTTCGGCCTATGAAGCGCGGATGAGGTTCTTTTAGAAGGTGCGACCAACTGCATGCTTTCGGCCGCAGATATGTGCCCTGGAGGGCACATGGGAAGAGCACGAGAATCACGATTTGACCCCTACGACTCTTTTCCTGTTCTTGGCGCCTTTCTTGCGCGAGTGGCGCTGCTTGTAAGTCTCGACCACCTTGTTCATTTCCGCCTTCTTGATTGCAGCGAACTGCCGCAGAATGGCATCCCGATGTGCCCGCATAGTTTTCATATGGTCGATATTCGGTGTTACCGCCTGAGAGGGAACCGGTTTGTTCTGGGAATGAATCGAACGCCCCTTATGGACGGCATATTCAACGGTGTCTCCGCCAATCACATGGCCGGTTTCCGTATCCACAAAGATCTGAAACGCTTCGATACCAAAACGAACAGGACCATCTGTAATCCAGGTGGTCCATGCGACGCGCGACCCCGTCGGCAGCGGCGTTGCGTCTACTGTGGACCACAGGCCGTTTGGCTGGACGATGCCTTTGATGGGAGGCTGAGCGACCAATCCGATCTTTTCGGGTGTTGCGATCCCCTGAGCAATGCCGGCACGGATTACGGCAAGAGAGATTTGTGAGGCTTGGTCCGCCGTAATATTAACTGTAACCACGGTAGGTAAATCGAAATTGAAATGGATTGCATAGCCCAGGATTATCCCCGTTTCTGCTTCCATATCAACATTGGCGAACTGATCTTTGCAATCGATGCCCTGGAACATTCTGGAATGCCTTACGAAATATGTGTGTCCTCTGGCTGTGGGCGGAGTTCCTAATTGAGAACTCCGTGCCGCCGGATCACCGACATCGTTCGCAATACCCGCTGCCTGGATTACTCCTGCGGCAAGCGCAATGGCGCTGGCCTCTGATATAGCGGGTCCTGCAGGCGCATCGCCGTGGCCAGGGGCATAGGCAGCCGTGTTGTCGTATTCCGATACAATTCCGGAGGCGTCAACCACCTCCACTTCGGCCTGACCAGGAAACGTGAGGCGCCAGCGCGGCTGCCAATAATTCCAGTCTGGAAAAGGATCGATTGGAGCAGGAAATTGAATGTTCGGTACTCCATTGACGGGAGTGCCAATAGCCTGGCAAAACCCAATTGCAATCTGGATGACTCTCTCTTTTGTAAGAGCAGGATCCGCTTTCACCGATGGGGAACTCAGCACGAGCGCAATAATTGTCCCCGCCAACACAGCAGCGCTATAGTTCACGGATTTCATTGCCATCTTCCTTTCGCAATGCACATGTACAAAGGTGAGTTCCCTGTTGACCACGGGATGCAATCAACATCGGCTTTACCTTCACGTCAGAGTTTTGTTCTGCAAGGTTGCGATATCACTAATTGTCGAAAATGCGGTTTGCATCTGTAAGGAATTCAGGCCGCGCAAACTGTAGCGCATGGCCTCCGTAGACACCTTTTAGACGCGTGTTGAGATCTCCGGTTATACTGGGGTCGATATCCTTGTACCCGCTTATAATTGCGTCCGGGTCGCTTGCACCTTGCATATGCCCCAATTTATCATTTGTTCTGCGAATAGATTCCTGCAGAGTGTAGAAATTCATATTGCGGAAAAATGTCTCAACCCATTCATTGTTGTGTCCAGTTATAGCTCTAAGATTTACCCACCCCACGAACGCCCGGTCGGTTGTGCTTTCCTGAGGCTTCCATGGAATTCCGAATGCAGATGGCATATCTGACGGTGATGGATTGAGTGGCTGATGGTCTGCATCTCCGGCGCTATTACAGGCGTCGAGGAACACGAAGTTATAGGGAGCGATAGTGTATTTATTACGGGATCCAGGTGTCGCAGAGAATTTGCCGAGTACAGCGTTCCGGACATTGACGTCCGTTACATCATAGCCCAACGGATCACAGGCTTCAAAGAATGGATGTATGATCCCATTCGTGTATAGTGTTGCACCATGGGTATGTATGTAAAACACAGTAGGGCTTGTAAGTTTTGTTTCAATCTGGGTATCGTTGTCCGTTAGGGTCGTATCGGTAACATATTCCATGAATTGTATCCAGGACGCAAGTGATTTAATGTGAGGAGCCACTATTCTGCCTGGATCCTTTAAATCTCTGAGCTGATGGCCAGTCAGGCTGTCAATATCAGGCTTGCCAGCAACATAGGCCTTGTTATATGCGGTTGTACTTAATGTATACTTCTTCCAGGAGGGATTAGGGTTTGAAGCTATTGCATCATCGGTAATGTAAGATACGAGTATGCATACGGGTGCTCCTGGCTGTCCTGAAATCTGAGTGCTATCAAAATAAGTGGTGAGAGTTACTTGGTTGCTTTTGTCATTACCCGCTGAATAGGCATTGATAGGTACCCCCCCGACACTGACATCAGCGTATACGATGAAGTGGCCTGGCCGAGCAGTAACCGTTATTGTCGTGGAACAGTTTGTTCCGCTCAAGAAGCGAGGCTTGCGCGTGTCATATGTCCCAACAGTACTTTGGGCCACAATTGGATGACTCAGGCGAACACTTTTAGGCAATAAGGGGTGCGGCTTTCGATTGCGCCGGCATAGTCCATCGCCATCCATTCCTTCTACAACATGGACAAAACCGTCCTCGGAGTCTCCGAGCGCATATTGAGCCGTAGCAGTGTAGGTGGCATTCGAAGGAGTGCCCGCGTCCGCGCTCGCCACCTCACTGAAGGTGGGATCGAAAGCTTTCACAGTAACCGAGACCGCATTGTTTGAGGGAAGCGCGCTATCCGTCAGAACCGTGCTGGTCGTCACATTTGCCTGATCGGTCGTACAATCAAAATCCGTTACCACGGAGTCCACCTGTGAGATTGTCGTGGTCGTAGACTTGTCCGTATCCCCATCGGAAATGGCGCCACTGTATCCAGGCTGTGCGACGGAGTATCCGGCATATCCCGTCCCATTGGTTTGACAGGCGTTCCCCACCCGAAACTGAAAACTATAGAGGCCCTGAGGTGCCATCGTCGAAGAGGAATCCGTGCTGCCATCCCAGTTAAATGTGACCTTCGTGGGCTGGGATCCGTTACCCCCAATAACTACTCCGCCGGCGCTTGCCTGAGCCACCATGGTTTTTATAGGCTGCTGGGAAAGATCATAAATGGTCAGCGTCACCGGTTGCTGAGATTTATATCCTGCCGAAATAGAGACGTCGAATGCAATCGAGGCGCTGGCGCCACCCGGCGCCGGACTTGCTGCTGCGGTTTCGTTACCGCAAATGGGAGCCTGCGCTATTACGGGGCCACCGGATTGTGGAACATAAGTCACAATGGGATCGCTGGGCGTCGTAGCGGTAATCACAATATTTTCCACGTCCACATGAAGCGTTGACGTCACAGCTACCGGAGTGAAGCTATAACCTATGGTCGCCTGGCCAGCAATGGTAATAGTGTAATTGCCGTTATGCGATGGCAGGGTGCTCCAGGGAACGTCGCAGTACGCCATTGCAGGAGAGCCCGCCTTCGTTGGATCGGGATCGCTACACACTGCACTCCAACCGGAGTTGTTGTTAGAATAGTTCGTTGGCATGAAGGTAGCGTTCGTCGTAGTTACGTCGGGACTGCCGCCCGCATCCTCATGAATGGTGACGTTCGCCAATCCAGACGTGAAGTTGGGCGGAACTTGCAGGCTCAGATGCACCGACGTGTTGCCACCCACCGCTCCACTCGTCGAGCCCGTCTGCACATGCGGAGTGACCGTATAGTCGGAGGTCCACACCACATGCGCCGCAAGCGTCGGAGAGCCGCTGCCGGGCACCACCGAAACCGAGTTGCTTCCCAACCCCTGCCCATCCTTGCTAACCGCGTTTACCGTGTAGTAATACCACGCTCCGTTCGTAAGCCCGCCGTCGGTATAACTCGTGTTCGTGGCTCCTATCTTCACCAGGGGAACATTCCCATTGTCGGCGGGGGTCGAAGGCACGGACTGATTATAGCGATACACGTTGTAGCTGCTCGCTCCCGCCACACTCGTCCACGTGAGTGACGCGCTGCTGTCGCCCGGTGTGGCGGAAAGGCTGGGAGCGGGCAGAAGCGGCGTCAGGGGAGTGGCGCTCGCCTCGTTGGACATCGCCCCTTCCCCTCCTCCATATCTCACCGCCGCCACTTTGTAATAGTACGTCGTGCCCGCATAAATGCTCGGGTCGGTGTCGGTGTAGCTGACCGGTCCGCTCCCAGTGTTGGAGCCAACCCAGCATGCCACCGGCACATCCCCTTCCCCGCCCACCGAGGTCGAACGGTAGAGGTTGTAGGTAACGGAATTGTTGCCCGCCTGCGACACGCCGTTCCAGTTGAGCGCCACCGAACTGCTCCCCGCCGTCGCCGCCATCTTCGTCGCCACAGGCGGGGTAGCGCCCCCTATCCCATAAAGTCCGTACGGCCCCATGCCGCCCTGCCCGTTGGAGTTGACCGATCCGAACATGTAGGAGTGCGAGGTTGCGGCGGGCACGCTGCTGTCGGTGTAGGGGCTGGTGGCCCCCACCTGCACCAGCCACCCATCGCGATACGCATTGTAAGAGCTTGCCGCACTCACCGGTCCGAAGTAGGCTTTGATGCTGCCTCCACTTACGATGATTTTGCCCAGCGTGGGAGCGGGCGGGACCGTAGTGCCGGTGGTGGCGCTAACCGAGGGCGAGGCGCAGCTTTCGCCTCCGGAGCCGAGGGCAGTCACCCAATAGGTGTAATCTCTACTTTCCGCTAAGTTGGGGTTGAATCACCTGGGAAAGGGCTCTTTTGTCCGCTTTAGAGGCCAAATTGGCCTGATTAGCAAGCATTTCAGCGTAGCTCGGTTGCCTTAATCACTACATATAGGCCTGATTGCCGAAGCTTGGCCTATATCTAGAGGCAATTTTAGCGGAAACTGTTCAGAAAATACTAAAGTTCAGGCTCAGGGCACCGGTTTCAAGAGTACGACCTTTGCATCCGTTGTCACACAGAAGAATATGCAAACAGCGCCATTTTCATGCGGGGCGGTGAACTTCGTTCATGATGACTA
>JBBRKX010000356.1:0-5846 GCA_038231675.1 Chthonomonadales bacterium
CATCCAACTTATAATCGTTATAGAGAAGCGTGGCGGCGGGATTGGCGGCTCGTGCCCAGCCCAGCGCTTGTGCCGTGAGAGGCGCGGGACCGGCTTGCCGCGCCCATGCGCCCAGTCCATTTTGCGCGCCCGCCGCCGTCGTCGCGTCGCCCACCACATCCCACAGATCGATCTCTCCCCTGAAGTGACTCGCAAGGGCTTCAATGCGTTTCCGGCAAAGGACACAGGCAGCGTCCGGATCGGTGGGGACCCAGGGCGGACAGGCCCCCGCAAGCAAAAGCGGATGCCCCTTCACGCGGATGCCCATCGCATTGAGCCGGCGAACTTGCCCCGTGAGACCGTCCAGATTCTCACGATCGGGGGCGGGATCGAGGTCCTGCCAGTAGGTGAGCACGGTGGCGAAATTAAACAGGTCCGCAAATCGTTTCTCATATTCCGCCTCGCGTGCTGGATCGGTGTGTTTGAGCAGCGAGAGAGCGGCGCAGCCGAAGAAGAAGGAGTGGCGCACCTGTTCTACGTGGATCGAAGCGTTTTGAACCGGTTTGCCCTTCTTGTCAACCACCATTACTACGGCATCCGCTTTACGGAGTTTCTCGATGCGTGCGTTCGCCCCTACAAGGAGAGCAGCGTCGCCGGGATTCACGTCCACGGCGGCAAAAGCGGGCCGGCATGCGACAAGACAGAGAGCAAGCAGAAGCAAAGGGCGCATCAAGGACTCCTAAACCGTCCGCGTGGGACCGTAAGCCGATGGGGCGAGCAGGCGTTCATCGTAACGCGTTGGCCGCTCATTCGCGACTATATCGTCGAAATCCTGCGCTTCGAAGTTCCACATCTCCGTGATTCCGCATAGTAACGCCAGGATAAGCGCCCTGGGCGTTCTACCAGGCGTCGGGCTGCACAAACAGCAATATCATCTTTAAAAAACCTGTTCGGAGTGTCGCCGTGGACAAACGGCACCATCTTCTCCAGCATTTCTCGACTACACACTAATAGGCCTGTAAAGAAACGCATCAAATCTACCAGGCAATTATGGAAGGATACATAGGATATATGCTTCCGCTAGGATATGCTCTGCTGGCGCAGGAAGTAGGAAACTGCCGGTTTGCCGTCCGTAGCCCGGGTAAAAGCGTCACAACGTCTGGTCCGCCAGATGTTGAATATTAAATTTAAATGCAAAGGCTGAAAGTGGGCCCTCAGGAGATTCCAGTGACCACTGCAACGCGACAACAAGGGAAGGAAACGCTCCTCTTAGTCGATGAGAACTCGAGGCAGATTCAGGAACTGGCTCATCGGTTGGATGCGAGCGGCATCCAGGTCGAGCGAGCGAATAATTACACTGCCGCCCTCAGCAGGCTTGCCGCCTCGGAATTCGACGTGTTGCTTGCGGAAGCGACATTGCCCGGCATGGACGCCGATGCCTTCCAAAAGGCGGCTCGCGAGCGATTGCCGGATCTAGCCGTGCTGCTGATGACCCAAGAACCGGAAGTCCATGCAGCGGTTCAGTTCTTAAAAGAAGGCGTAATGGACTATATCGTCCGACCATTCGAGGGTGCGGATGTCGTCGCCCGGATTGAAGTGGCGCTCAAGCGTAAGGGGTTGGTTCTGGAGGAGCGTGAGCAAAAGGCGAGTATCGAGAAACGGCTTCAATTGCTGCTGCCCAAGAGCATCCAGGCCCTGAGTCTCGCCCTGAAGGCCAAGGACGAGTTTACCTACAAACATTCCGAGAGCGTGGCTCTGCTTACGGTGGCGCTCGCGGAAGAGTTGTGTCCCGGTAACACCCTGCTTCATCACAAGCTCCGCCTCGCGGCCCGTTTTCACGATATCGGGAAAATGGGCGTGCCGGAAGGCATACTCCACAAGACCGGAAATCTAACGCTTGCCGATTTTGACCGCATCAAGAAACATCCTGAGATCGGCGAAACGATCCTGCGCCCTTTGTTATCGGACCCGGAAATCCTGTCCACCGTCCGGCACCATCACGAGCGTTGGGACGGCTCCGGATATCCCGATGGCCTGAAGGGGGAAGCTATTCCTCTGGGCGCCAGGATCGTTTCAGTGGCCGTCAGTTATGACGCCATGACGAGCATCAGTTCTTACCGGGCGCGCATGGCGAATGACCGGGCGTTGAGAATATTGCGCGAGGGAAGTGGAAGCCAGTGGGATCCCACCGTGATATCGGCTCTATTGGCGATGGCGGATTCCGGGCGGTTGGCGGATTTTACGGAAAACGAGCGCAGTTCCGATGCGAGCCGCCGAGCGCATTATGAGCGGGCAGCCTGATTGCCCGCTCCCAAATGTGCGCCGACCGCGCAACTGTCTCTTAATTCCATCGTCGGCATCCATCGTGCTGTTCGCATCGGTCGGAATTTCCTTTGCTAAAAAAAACGCGTCTCATGCCTTGTATGAAATCAAAGAAGAGCGGCGCATTGGAGGAGGCCGTCCAGGCGAATACGGTCGCCCTCCTTGACGGAGGCAAAGAGGCCCGCGCAGTTGACGATGGCAGGGCGGCGCGCCTCACGAAGCAGGATCGCGGCATGGCTTAGTTCGCCCCCGATCTCAGCCGCCACTCCTCCTACACGAGGAAACACGATGGCCCAGGAAGGCTCCAGGCAGGGAACCACCAGAATCGTGTCGCCAGACAACAACGTAGGATCGGCATTCGATCGCGCCAGAAGCTCCAGCAAACTCTCCGCCTTAACCACGCGACCTTCCATAACGGCTGGACTGAGCGCAATGCCTGCAAACGTTCTCTGTGCGGCTGCGGGGTCGACTGCTTTTCCCCTCCGGTCCGAGAGAAGAGCAAGGATCTCGTCGCGTGTGGCGGCGAGGGGCATGGGAAGCGCGCGATGCATTTCAAAATTGGCACGGTTACGGCGGACTGCCGCTCCAAACGTGGCAGGGTCTTTCAGGTCTGACTCCCGCAAATAAAAAATATCCTCTGCGGTCTCCAATTTTCCTTCCGCCACAAGGCGCTCCCCCTCGTGCAGCAGACGGGCGCGTAAGACCTGCCAGCGTCGCATCAATGCGTCACGAAACCATTCCCGACGCTGGTCCAGCCAGAAGAAAGGACGCCAGACTGTCCAAAGCCGGGCACGATTTGGCGCGGGGCCGGCGTCGTATTGCGAACGGGAAACCAGATCCGCCAGCAACATCTCCCGCATCTCGGCAAAGCGCGGCCTGGCAGGATCGCTTTCGAGGGGACCGCGATGCCCATGGCGGCCGAGCCAGCCCTCCAGCGCCTGTTCGATCGCGCCGTCGCTCCCTGTATGGGGGATCGCATCATACTCCGCCATCATTTGCCGCGTCACAATCTCCGCCGCGCCGGATATGCCGAGCCGCCTTCGAATCCGTATCAGAGCGACAAGCGCCCCGTTGATCGCGAAGTTTGTACGGAGCGCAAACGCCATCAGTGCGACATGGGTCTCGAACAATGCCTCGATTTGGTTCGAGATTGCCAGACGACGGTCCATTTCCTGAAATCCACGACGAGTTTCGGCAATCGTGCGTACGCTGGACCACTGTAGTCGGAGGATCTTCGGAAACGATCGCATCAACCGTTTTGGAAACCAGCGCGCATCCGCCGCGCATTCCGCCTTGCCTCCAACACCGTCCAAAACCATCGTGCGTGGCATTCCCCACCGATCCATCAACCGGAAGAAGAACCCGACATTCATCCACGCTCGGCCCGCGAGCTCGACCGCGTACGCTTCGTTCCAGGTGGCGACCTCGGGGTCGGCGGCCGCGAAGAACTTCAAGGCATCCGCGCCCGCCCGCACCAGCACGGAAACGATCCAGGGAGACGGCGAGTCACCCAGTATCTCCTTGTGGTTGGCCAGGCTCAAGGATTCGTTGCGCTTGAGTTCAAACAGGGCCGGCCGCACTTGCAGCAGAATAAATCCCTCCGCGTCGCGCACGAACTCGATATCCAGGCACGCGTCTCCCCCGGCTTCAAGCCCAAAAACGGACCAGACCGACGCAAGCCAATCGGACCAGGCGTCGCTGCGCTGGATCGCTCCGCGCGAGACATCTCCTCGCTCCTGTCCGGAAGTCAAGGTCGCATTCCCTCCCGCAGCGAGGGTTCGCTCGTAATAGAAGCCGTCGAAGAACGCGATGCCGGCCCCTTCCGTTCCCGTGCATACCGACTGTACGAACACCGCGCCGCGTGGTTTGCCGTTCCGGTCCTTCGGCAAAGCCGACAGGACGCGACGCACCGCCGAATCGAAATCGTCCTCGACCGGCACGACCTCACTGTAAAGCTGGCCCGCGTTGGAGGTCGTCCTGGTGTCTTCGGTAGGGGAAGCCGAGCGAACGATCAGGGGCCACGAGGGAAGGGAAGACGGAGGATCGATCTTTCCTTCAGCAAACGTAGCGGCGTAAAGCCAGAAGGTTGCGGGCACCCGCAGGTTTGCCTTGCTTCCCTTGCGCAGGTTCATCAACTTCGGGATCGACGCATCCTTACAGGTCCACAACGGTTTCCAGGGAGGGAGGACGGTCATGGATGGCTCCCAAGTTCTGCTTGCGAAGCGCAGGCTTTCCCTTGCCTCACCGCGTGACTTAATTCACGCGCCCACTCCTCCGGCGCATCGATCATCGGATAGTGTCCCCATTCAGGAAATAGCTTTACGGGCCATTCCACACACAGCGCCTGCTGAGTATCCCGTAACTCCGTCTGGTCCACGACGCGGTCTCTTCCGCCCCACCAGACCTGAACATTGCGCAATCGCTCCGGCTGAGCCCGAAAGATACTTTCCAGCCCTCTCAGCATGTGCGGAGTGAACCATAGAAAAAGATCGGGGAGGGTGGCGCATTCGCGATACCCGCCGAAAAAGGCGTTACGGAGTTCGCTGCCGAGCGGCTGAGTAAAGTACCGGCGGACAAATCGATTCTGAAAAGCCGTCAGACCGAAGAGCGTCGGAAGCAAGGCGCGTACCGGCAATCGGCGCATCAGGCGAGGAAACAGCCTGCGCTCCAGGCCCCAGAGAACGGGCGCTTGCAGCAGCAACGGGACCGCCGCAATATGGGAAGAACGCGCACGAAGACATAACGCGATCAGCCCTCCTATCCCCGTTGCGTAGATCATGGGTGTCGGAGCCTCCCCCAGCATACCCTCCAGCCGTGCGGCTGCGGTAGCCAGGAAATCTTCCGCCGAAAGAGCCCGTGGGCGCCCCTCGAACCCGGGATAGGCCAGTTCCTCAAGAGAGATCGGCGCGGCGCCCCCTGCGTCCGCAAGAGCCGCCAGGACCATCCGTGCCGCACCCAAACGGGCGGCGCAATGCCCGTTGCCTCCCAGAAAAATTATTCTTTCGATGGGAGAGTTTTGAAGATTTGCCACGCTCCCTCCTGAAATACCAGCCTCCATTCCCATTTCAACTCGAGAATGCCGCAAAGAGCACTGTACCATTTTAACGCCCTATCCGTGTGCCTATCCCGTTGTGCCTGCACTTCCCATTGCGACAGGCGTCTATGCAAAGCATATAAAGTAGCTGCTTCCATAAAAATCATCCGTAAAAATACCTAATTGCCCCTGAACCTTGTTAAGCATCATGCCGATACTTTCTATGGACGCTTTATCTGTCCCGGTATCTTACCAGCGGTCGAGCGCTTTCGCGATGTCGGAGTTATGGAGAGCGCGCCGACGGCTTACATCCTACAATGGCGTCCGTTTGCGGAGGCAGAGGCACGATGCAAATTAAAGAGTTCGAGGCGTACAATCTGAAGGAATGCCTTCAGCAGGTTAAAAATGACCTGGGTCCCGAGGCCGTAATACTCGAAACACGCAAGTTCCGCAAAGGCGGCGTCCTCGGTTGGGGCGCACGTGACGCAGTATGCATCGTCGCGGCGCTCGG
>JBBRKX010000357.1:0-5844 GCA_038231675.1 Chthonomonadales bacterium
AGCAGGGAATCCTGCCAGAATGAAGATTAGCAGACATTGCATGAGGATAAGTGTCTTATGCATGGCCGCTCCGTTTCGCCGCAAATGGAAATTTTTATGTGTCCTCATTATACTCCCGATTATGTCCACACGCTCGATGTGAAGTTCGCTATAATGGTTCGCGCTCCCTCCCTTCCTTTCTTCCTGCATTCCTTAGAGGAAATCCCGACTGTTCAGGGAGTACGGCTGAGTGAATTCCGCCGAACCTGATCCGCATCCCGAAAGGAAAACTGAATGACCCTGGACCGTGCCATAGAGTGCAGGAAATAACGCGTTGTTTGGAGAATGGAAGCAAATATAAGAGTCAGGGAGGCATTATGAGTGGGATTCGTTTGTTGGGCGCGGCCATTATCAATCTATCGCTTCCGGCTGCTGTTTCGGCTCTGCTTCTGACGCCCATAGCGGGGCGGGCGGAGCAGTTCGTCCTGTTCGATGTCACGTTTACCTTCACAAAAATGGATGCGGACAACTCGACGCCGAGCAAGTCGCACTACTATGTTAAGGGCAAGGCGATCAATCCGAAGCGGCCGACCGACTGGACAACCACGGTAGACTATCGAAACGGCACGGTTCATGTCCGCACCGAGGTGCTGGACAAGCCTGCTGGTAGCGAGCCGGTGCAATGGAGCCTGTGTTACATTCCCAATCGCGGGCAGGGCAACGGCTACGGATGCGCCGGAACCGATGCTTACAAAGAGAAGGGCACCTATGACAAGGACGTTTCGATGAAGTCGTTCTGGGAGAACAACGCCATTATCTGGAGCGAGGGCATCAAGCAGATGGACCTGGTAATGAAGGATAAGGACGGCAACAAAACCCACACGCGAACCGATCCCGAGAAGTTCTTCCCGACCAAAATCCGCATCATAATGGTTCAGGTTTCCGCCGGCTCCAAGTACGATCCAAAGCTCGTTCCCAACATCCCTCGCGACAAACCGGGCGACAAGCCAAAGGAGGGCGAGACTCCCCCCTCCGGTAAGCCATAGCGCGCCAGCAGGAACGCCGGGCATGCCGTTCGCCGCACGCCTTTTTCGATTTGCCATCGCGCGCCATTTTCGCAGAGGAAAGAACGCCATCAACTAATCGCCGTTTTACTCGCTACCGCACACCGAATGCTGCTCGCTATTGCGATCAAATGGCAAAGCATGCCAATGCGGCAATCCGCGAACCTGCTGCCGACATTCTTCGTTTCCTCGCAGGGGACACGCTTCTGCGGCCCAGTCAGCGCGATGACCGGGCCGATCACAGTACATTGCTTCGCGCAGCGTCCGGGCAGCAGAACAGCGGATCGGGAGACGGCCTATTGCGAGCAGCGGAAAGTTCACCGGAGCAGCGCAGGACGCCTTCCGAACAGTAGAGTAATCATAAAGAGGTAAGAAATGCAGCTCAGTTATTTCGAGAGGCAGGCATTCTATCGGGACGGGTTCCTGCAGGTACCCGGCGTGGTTCCGCGCGTCATGGCGGACGCCGCGCTGAAGGCAATCAATCACTCGATCGGACAGGGAATGCCCGCCGAAGAGATGCCGAAGATACGGGCGCAGTCCTTCTGCAGAGAGCTGCAGGGCGATCCGGTCATTGCCGACCTGTTTAATCGGACCCCGGCGTTCGCGCTGGCCGAATCGCTTATCGGGGAGGGACATATCGAACCCGTGTATGGCGCTCAGATCGCCCTCAGGTTTCCGGTCAAGGCAGACCCTCCAACGCCGCCAATTCCCCACCTGGACGGCATGTACACCCCGACGAATGGCGTCCCGGAAGGAACCATACAGAACTTTACGATGCTGGTCGGAGTTCTCCTGAGCGATCTGCGCGAAACCTACTCCGGGAACTTTACGGTCTGGCCGGGAACGCACCATCAGTACGAACAGCACTTCCGCGAACGCACGCCGCAGTCGCTCCTGAATGGAATGCCGCCGATATCGCTGCCCGAACCGAAGCAGATTATCGGGAACGCAGGCGATATTGTTCTGGTCCACTACCAGCTGGCGCACTCCGCCGCCCCGAACGTATCGCCGCATGTGCGCTACGCCGTCTTCTTCCGCCTGACGCATGTCAATCACGCCGCGCAGAAGTGGGAAGCGATGAAGGACATCTGGCTGGAGTATGCGGGAATGCAGGAGATTGCTGCCCAGGAAGGTTCTCGACCCCTATGATCAAATCGGTTTCTCTTCTCTTCTTAATGACGCTCCTATGCGCCGCAGCGGCAGCCGCATTTGCCGCTCCCGAAAATGAAAAGAGCGGCGCGCGGTCCGTCATTCTGAGACCACTGCGGGGCGTGAAGCGCGTCTTGTTTCTGGGCGACAGCATCACGTATGCGGGCGGCTATGTGGAGGAGATCGAGACGTACCTTCGCCTCAATGCACCCGACCTGCACTGTCAATTGATTAATATCGGGCTGCCGAGCGAGACGGTTTCCGGCCTGACGGAACCCAACCACGCGGGAGGCGCGTTTCCCCGCCCTGACCTGCACGAACGCCTGGAGCGCGCTCTCGCTAAAATCAAGCCGGACCTCGTCGTCGCCTGCTATGGCATGAACGACGGAATCTACTATCCGTTCGACACGGCGCGGTTTGCGAAGTATCAGGAGGGCATTCGGTGGCTGGATGCCCGTGTGCGGCAGAGCGGGGCAAAACTCTGGCTCCTTACGCCTCCTCCCTTCGACCCGCAGCCAGTCCGAGCGTCGCTGCTTCCGGCAGGCCGCGCTGAATACCCGTCCGGGCAGACGTTCGAGGGCTATGATACCGTTCTGGCACAGTACAGCGAATGGCTGATGTCCCAAAAGCAGAAGGGCTGGAACGTCACGGATATTCATACGCCGCTGAACGCCTATCTGACGGAGCGGCGGCAGCGCGAGCCGAATTTCGTCTTTGCGGGGGATGGCGTCCATCTGAATGCAGTCGGACACCGGCTGATTGCGCGGGAAGTATTGCGGAGTTGGGGGGCGCCGGACGCTGGACTGCCGGAAGCGGAGAGCGCTGCCCTGCCGAATCCCGCGCCGGACGATGCCATCGCGCAGGTGCGGCAAGGAGTGCATGAGGAACAACGCCTGCTGACGGACGCCTGGCTGAACGATGTCGGGCATAAGCGACCCGGCATGGCGGCGGGCGTTCCTGTGAAAGAGGCGGAGCAGAGGGCTGCTGAACTCGACCACATAATCCTTGCAATCGCGTCTGTCGCTCCGCCTCTTTTTCCCGGCTCGCAAAGCGATTATCACGGATTCACGCGGCACGATTTCCAGGTGGACGGCTGCAAAGCAACCGTCGTGACGCCCCATCAGACAATCGCAGGAAGGCAGTGGATCTGGCGGGCGGAGTTTTTCGATCACCGGCCCGAACTGGATATGGCTCTGCTGGCGCGGGGGTTCCACCTGGTCTATATCGAAGTCGGGAATACGTTCGGCGCTCCATCCGCCATGAAACACTGGGACGCCTTCTACAAGGAGCTGACACAGCAGTATAGCCTGAACAAAAAGCCGGTGTTGGAAGGACTGTCGCGGGGCGGGCTGTATATCTACAACTGGGCGGCGGCCAATCCGACGAAAGTCGGCGTTCTGTATGGAGATAATCCGGTCTGCGACTTCAAGTCCTGGCCCGGCGGCAAGGGCAAAGGGCCGGGCAGCCCTGATGACTGGAAGAAACTCATTCAGGACTACGGTTTCCGCTCCGAGGCAGAGGCGCTGGCGTATCGCAAAAACCCGATAGACAATCTGGCGTCGCTCGCGAAAGCGAAGGTTCCGATTATCCACCTCTGCGGCGATGCGGACGAGGTTGTCCCTTACCCCGAAAATACGGTCATCCTCAAAGAGCGCTATGAGAAACTCGGCGGAGAGATAAAAGTGATGGTCAAGCCGGGTTTCAAGCACCACCCGCACGGCCTCGACGACCCAACTCCGCTGGTAGAGTTCATCCTGGCGCATACCTCACCAAAATAACGTTAGCCATTAACAATTCCCTCACCATTTGCGAAAAAACTCCTGGCGCACCGCATAGAAATCGGTTACTCCCTGAAAGAAGTGGGATACAAATGTATCAGACTCTATATTTCCCCTCTCTGTGGCAAGCGCCGCGGCTTCGAAGGCATAGGAGGAGTGTATCTCTTCCACCCCATCGGCGCCGCCATGACACGTTAGCCAGGTGTGAGCGGAGACGGTCAAACCCGGGCAGGAGACGGATTTTAGGAAATCCAGAAGAGCGCGGTTCTCCGTTTCTACCGCGCGGGCCATGAGCAGAAACTCCTGCACCGCCGACTTTTCACTGGCGGCATGCACGCCCAGCCTTCCGGCATAACGCAGCAGCGCGTTCGATGACGTGTGATCCGCGCCCCGGTACAGGTCGGTTGTCCGGGCCAGGGCGCAGGAGGCATAGGAGCGTGGCAGCGGCAGCGGAAGGGAAAAGAACTCCGCAGCCCGAACCAACAGCCCTTTCCGCAGCTCCGCGTGAGGGTCGCGATAGCCAGCCGCCTGGGTTCCCATTTCATCTACGGTCGCGGCGGCGCATACAAGCGCGGCAATCCTGTCCGAGAGTTGGCCGAAAGGCTGTTCGAGACCGATCTCCGCAGACAGCAGGAGCACATTGTACGCTGCCTGCGCGTTAAACTCCGCCCAGTCCACGAGCTGCTGCAGGAACACTGCCGAATCCCTGCTCATTGGCAGACAGGCTTCAATACCAAACTCCCCCTCTATCTCCTCCACCTGCGTAAGCGCTTGAGCCAGAAAGCTCATTCTATTCTCCTTTCGTGCCGGACACGGATGCCGTCAGATGCCCGAACGGCATTCAATTTACAAAGACCGCCGCCGGAGCGACCTGAGTCCTATACGTTTTTTTCGGTGCATTTAACGGATTTCTTTCAGAGCAGCCCCTTCATCACAGGTATACTTTCTATAAGAATACCTTAGGAGCCGCGTAACAACAACTGCTTCATAATCGCCGCTGTTTTGATCTGAGGCGGGGCGAAAAAGTGGAGCGTTTATTGTTACGGCTGTCCTTACAGCCATCATCGCCGATTGCAGCGTCCCGCGCCAACTGACACTTGAGGATACCATCCAGCATGTCCTTTGATCTCCAGCCCACTTTGAAAGGTGATCTCCTCGAACTCAGGCCGCTTCGGGCAAAGGATTTTGACGACCTTTTTGCAGCCGCCTCGGACCCGCTCATCTGGGAGCAGCATCCGAACAAAGAGCGTTACAAAGAAGAGGTTTTCAAAGCGCTCTTCCACGAATCCCTGGAATCCGGCGGCGCATTGGTCGCTGTTGATTGCAATGATAAACAGGTCATCGGGTGGTCGCGCTTCCACGGTTACGACAGAGAAAAAAGCGAGGTCGAAATCGGCTGGACGTTCCTGGTCAGGTCCCACTGGGGCGGAATCTACAACCGGGAAATGAAGCATCTCATGCTGCGGCACGCCTTCCAATTCGTAAACAGGGTGATTTTTGTGATTGGTTCACAGAATTTGCGCTCGCAGCGGGCGGTGGAAAAAATAGGCGGCGTTCATGTGGAATCGAAACCGGACGGACGCGGCGGGGAAAGTTTTGTCTACGAAATCACGGCTGCAGCGTTTGCCCATCAGAGAGAATGAAAAGCCTGAACCCCAGATACCGAATACCCAGTACCGAACCCGTACATTTCCAGGAGACTGAACAATGCGGAACGCAGCCGCTCCCGCGGGATTGCTTCTTGTTCTCATTGCATCCGCCGCACCGGCGCAGGACTCGATCCGATACTAGAACGTGTTTAAGGACGCGGTGGCCGTCTGGCACATGAAGGATTTGAAGGACGGAGCCGGGAAGAATGCGTTGAAAGTCGTCGG
>JBBRKX010000358.1:0-5834 GCA_038231675.1 Chthonomonadales bacterium
AGCCGCGTGCGCCATCCGCTGTACGGCAAGTTTATGCGCCATACTTCCAAGTTCAAGGCGCATGACGAGCTGAACACCGCCGGCGAAGGCGATACGGTCGAGATCATGGAGACCCGCCCGCTCTCGAAAGAGAAGCGATGGCGTGTTGTTCGGATCATCGAAAAAGCAAAATAGGGAATGGAATCGAGGCAACAGCGGTGGTGAGGACGACGGCCTGAACGGCAGCGTCCTTCTTCCATCGCGTGCCTCTGTTGTGGAAAGGCGATTAGCCCGGTGATTCAATCTTATACCCGTTTGAAGTGCGCCGATAACTCCGGCGCACGTGAGATCATGTGCATACGCGTTATGAAGGGTTCCAGCACCCGCTACGCGCATGTCGGTGACGTGATCGTCGGCGTCGTCAAATCCGCGACGCCAAATCAGCAGGTCAAAAAGAGCGACGTGGTGACGTGTGTGGTCGTCCGGACCAGGCATCCCATTCGTCGCAAGGACGGCTCGGTATTGCGTTTCGATGACAATGCCGCCGTCGTGATCAACAAAGGAAACCAGGACCCGCGAGGATCGCGCATCTTTGGTCCCGTAGCCCGCGAACTTCGCGAGCATGACTTTATGCGCATCGTCTCTCTGGCTCCGGAGGTGCTTTAGAATGCCACGATTGAAACGAAGTCAGCCCACCGAACCGGTCAAGCTTAAAATCAAGACCGGGGATACGGTCGAGGTGATCTCGGGTAAAGACAAAGGAAAGCGCGGCGAAATCGTCGAAGCTTTCCCAAAAGAAAATAAGGTCATCGTGCGAGGCGCCAACATGATGGTTCGCCATACGAAGGACCGTCCCAGCAACAAGGCCGGAGCGGCCGCATCGAACCAGGTGTTCAAAGGCGGACGTATCGAGAAGGAAGCGCCACTGTTTGCTTCCAAGGTGATGATCGTCTGCCCGTCCTGCAGCCGTCCCACCCGTGTGGGCTACGCCTACCGTGACGGCGCAGAGAAGCTTTCGCGCCGGAAATACCGCGTCTGCAAGCATCCTGACTGCGCCAAGGCTATCGACGCCTGAAGCCGACTTCATGGGGTAAGTCTCGATTCGAGACCTTGTCAAACCCCAAATGAGATCCCTCCGCCGGTCGGAAATCGGCGGGAAGTCCAGGGAGAAAGAACCTAGAATGCCACGTTTGAAGGATCGTTATACGGGCGAAGTCGCCCCCAACCTGATCAAGCAGTTCAATTATAAGAACGTGATGCAGGCGCCGAAGTTAGAAAAGATCGTCATCAATATGGGCGTCGGCCGCGCGGGGCAAACGGGCGGCGACGCCAAAGAGCTGGATGGCGCGGTACGGGATATGACCGCCATTGCGGGGCAAAAGCCGGTCATCACCAAAGCGCGCAAGTCGGTCGCCAACTTCAAGCTTCGTGAGGGATCGCGCGTCGGCTGCAAGGTCACGCTGCGCGCCGACAAGATGTATGAGTTCTATGACCGGCTGGTGAACATCACGCTTCCCCGTATTCGTGACTTCCAGGGGATTTCGCCGAACTCGTTCGACGGCCGCGGAAATTTTGCGATGGGTTTGAAGGAACAACTGACGTTTCCTGAGATCGACTACGATAAGATCGACAAGGTACGCGGCATGGACATCATCATCTGCACCACCGCGAACACCGACGAAGAGGCGCGTGCGCTCTTAAAGGCGCTAGGGATGCCGTTCCGCGAAAAGTAAGCTGAACCCTCACCCCCCTGCGGCTCCGCCTATTCCCACCTCGCCCGGAACGGGTGAGGGGCTAGGGTGAGGGAGTAAAAACTGAATAGAGACAGACGCTCTGCCTCCGCCGCCGCGTTCGCTCGGCATCGGGCGGACGCGACGACGACGTTTGGGATCGAGACAAGGAGTTTCACCTTCTATCCTGGACATTACGCCGCGCCGTCCCCTGATTGCGTGTCGCGTTGTCAATAAAATTGGCGAGGAGAGTATGCGATGAAAAGTTACCACATCACGTCGATTCGTAACGTCGGCCTGTTCGGTCATCAGGGAGTCGGGAAGACTTCGCTGGCGGAAGCGATGTTGTTCAGCGCCGACGCCACCGACCGGATGGGCCGGACCGAAGACGGAACGGCGGTAACGGACTTCGACCCGGACGAACAAAAGCGACATATCAGCATCAACGTCGCGCTTGCGCCGTGTGAGTGGCATGGCACGAAAATAAATATTGTCGATGCGCCCGGATATCTTGATTTCCGCGGCGAAGTGAAGAGCGCCATGAAGGTGGTCGAGGCCGCGATCCTGGTTACCCCCGCGCAGGGAGAACCGGAAGTAGGCTTCGGGATCGCATGGGATCTGGCGGCGGAAACGAACCTTCCGCGCGCAATTTTTGTCAATAAGATGGATCGGGACAACGCGGATTTCGATCAGGTTCTGCATTCGTTGCGTTCCCGTTATGGGAATGGGATCGCGCCGTTTCAGTTTCCGATCGGCTCCGCCGAGTCATTTCGCGGTGTGATCGACATTGTGGAAATGAAAGCTTTCATTGGAAGCGGCAAGGATGTTGAATGCTCCGAAATACCCGCCGAATGTCTTGCCGAAGCGGCGCGCTATCGCGAACTTCTGGTAGAATCGGCGGCTGAAGGCGATGACGAGCTCATTGAAAAGTTTTTAAATGGAGAAGAGCTTTCGCATGATGAGATCGTGCGCGGTCTGCATGAAGGGATCGATGCGGGCAAGGTATATCCGTTGCTCTGCGGGGCGGCGAATAAGGATATCGGGATGACGGACCTGCTCGATATCATCGTTCACGAATTCCCAAATCCGATCGAGGTCGGGACGATCCACGGCAGAAACCCGCGGACCGATGCGGAAGAAAAACGTAAGGCCACGGATGAGGAGCCGCTTTCCGCGCTTGTGTTCAAAACGATCGCGGATCCCTTCCTGGGGACACTGAGTTATTTTCGGGTGATGTCGGGAGTGCTGAAGGCCGGCAGCACCGTGTTCAATGCTCCTCGAGGCAAAGAAGAGCGGATCGGGCAACTCTATTATGCGCGGGGGAAAGCTCAGGAGCCGACAGGCGAAATCCATGCCGGCGACATTGGGGTGACCGCGAAGCTGGTGGATACGCATACCGGGGACACCCTTTGCGATCCCCTGAGACCGATTGCACTGGATAGCGTGGACTTTGGCTCTCCTGTTTTCGAGCAGGCGATCGTGGCGAAAACAAAGGTGGACGAAGATAAGATGGGGCCCGCTCTGCAGCGAGTGGCCGCTTCCGATCCCACTTTCGCGTTCCATAGGGACCCTGAGACCGGGCAAACGATTATTTCCGGTGCGGGCGAGACGCATTTAAGCATCGTGGTGGATCGCTTGCGAAAATTCGGCGCGCATGTCGAAACCGTCGACCGCAAGGTTCCCTATCGGGAAACGGTGGCGGGCAAGGCGGAAGGCCAGGGCCGGCATAAGAAGCAAACGGGTGGCCGAGGTCAATTTGGGGATTGCTGGCTCCGCATCGAGCCCAACCCGGGCGAGGGTTTTCAGTTTGTGGATGCGATCGTAGGCGGCTCCGTCCCGCGGCAATATATCCCGGCCGTGGAAAAGGGCGTGCAGCAGGCGATGGGATCCGGCATCCAGACCGGCTATCCGGTGGTGGATGTGAAGGTAACCTGTTATGACGGATCTTACCACGACGTAGATTCGTCTGAAGCCGCTTTTATCATGGCGGGGATCGCCGGCTTCAACGCCGTCGCTCTCAAGGCGGCGCCGACCTTGTTGGAACCGATACATACGGTGGACGTGGTTCTTCCGGAAGCGATGCTCGGAGATGTCATGAGTGACCTCACGGGCAAGCGAGGACGGATTATCGGCACGGAAGCGTCCGGAACCGGTACAATAAGGTTGAAGGCAAATGTGCCCCATGCGGAGATATTGCGTTACGCAATCGATTTGAGATCCATTACCCGTGGACAGGGATCGTTTACGACGCAGCACTCCCATTACGAGGAAGTTCCCGCGCACATCGCGCAGGACGTTATCGCGAACCACAAGAAGGAGCGCGATGCGGAGCATTAAAGCTTCGCACATTCTTGGCGGCGCATCTCCCCGACCGGGAAAGCGGCATGGCTTATCGCCCCGCTGCTTTCCCCGGCGAACGGGGAGACGCTGACAGGGACGACGCCGATAGAAATTACGGGTCGCCCCGAGACATCAAACGGAGGATCTTTTGGCAAAACAGGCACTCATCGAGAAGCAGAAACGCAAACCCAAGTTTGCGGTTCGAGCTTACACTCGCTGCAATATCTGCGGGCGAGCGCGTGGCGTTATGCGGAAATTCGGCCTGTGCCGTATCTGCTTCCGCGAAATGGCGCACAAGGGACTGATTCCCGGCGTAACGAAGTCGAGCTGGTAGGAGAATAGAAAAATGGCATATACAACCGATCCTATCGCCGATCTTCTGACCCGAATTCGCAACGCAAACCGGGCCAACCATGACGCCCTGGAAATTTCGGCCTCGAACCTTAAACTGGAAGTCGTCAAAATTCTGCATCGCGAAGGCTTTATCAAGGGCTACGAAGTCATCAAGAAGGTCCCGCAAGACAATATCAAGGTTTCGCTCAAGTACGGCGTCAAGCGCGAGAAGGTCATCACGGACCTGAAGCGCATCAGCAAGCCGGGCCTGCGCGTCTATGTTGGCAAGGACGAGGTTCCCCGCGTGCTCCGCGGGCTCGGCATTGCGATCCTGTCCACCTCGCAGGGCTTGCTTACGGACCGCGAAGCACGCAGACGCGGCGTTGGCGGCGAGATTCTTTGCTACGTCTACTGATGGTTTGGTAGGCGGTGGTCGCTCCGCGTTCCGTTTCAAGAGCATCACAGCCGGAGCTATCGAAGCCCTGGCGTCTGATCGACAACGACCGAGCGGCCCGCCGGCTATTTGGAGATAACATGTCACGTATTGGTAAACGCCCGATTCCTGTTCCGGCCGGCGTCACCATCACCCCCGCGGAAGATGGCACGCTGACGGTCAAGGGTCCCAAGGGCACACTTGTGCGCCATTTGAGCCCTGCAATGAAGATCTCGCAGAATGACGGTACGCTCCTTGTGGAGCGCCCGACCGATGAAAAAGAGCATCGGGCGCTGCATGGTCTTACCCGCACGCTTGTCGCGAATATGGTGGAAGGCGTCACAACCGGCTACACCCGCCAACTCGAAGTTATCGGCGTCGGCTTCCGTGCCACCGTCGTCGGACAGGCCCTTCAGCTTTCCGTCGGATATTCGCACGGCGTGGAAGTTCAGCCGCGCGAAGGGATCTCTTTCGCGGTCGCGAACGATCCCCAGAGCCGTAATCCCGTGATTACGATCACCGGGATCGACAAAGAAAAGATCGGCCAAATCGCCGCTGAGATCCGTAAGCTACGTAAGCCCGAACCCTACAAGGGGAAAGGCATCCGATATAAGGGCGAAGTCGTCCGCCGTAAGCAAGGCAAGGCCAGCGGTAAGGGTGGCAAGGGCAAGAAGTAGGTTCGGCCCCTAAGGAACCCTCACCCCTCTCCCTCTCCCGTTCCGGGCAGAGTCGGGAATAGGCGGAGACGCAGCGGGGTGAGGGAACGATGTAAGGCATTCTATGGTATAATGCACCCTTGCGTGTCGGCCTTGTTCAGACATGTATATACAGCGTTGGGTCGGCAATCCAACGCGAGAGGAAATTCGGAACAGATGCAGATTCAAGATAAAGAGCGGCTTCGTCAGAAGCGGCATCGGCGCCTTCGGTACAAAGTAACCGGAACGGCGGAGCGACCGCGCCTGAATGTCTCTCGCAGTATTCAGCACATCTATGCGCAATTGATCGATGACACTACGGGG
>JBBRKX010000359.1:0-5832 GCA_038231675.1 Chthonomonadales bacterium
GTGCTCTGTGGAACCAGGCGCTAGCCGATGGCCCCGACTGGATCCTCGTCTCCTCTTTCAACCAGTGGCACAACGGAACCGAGATCGAGCCCTCGGTGGAAATGGGCGCCCTCTACCTCAAGTTGACGCAGGAGTTCAGCGTTCGCTTCAAGCAGAA
Organism: Chthonomonadales bacterium; assembly: GCA_038231675.1. Lineage (GTDB taxonomy): Bacteria > Armatimonadota > Chthonomonadetes > Chthonomonadales > Chthonomonadaceae > JBBRKX01. The sequence continues at coordinate 158 of JBBRKX010000359.1, forward strand.
TGCGGGCAAGTGAATGGGAACCTGATTTAAGGGCAAAGGGGTAAAGTTCTGGAGGCAGGCGTAAGCCTGGGTTACTATGAAGCGATCGGATCCTACCTGGAGGGTAAGGCCGAAGCGTCCATGCTTATTCAGAAGAGAGACACGAAAAACTGGCAGGCCTGGCATGTTTCCCGTGATCAGCCCTTGGAGGGCCAGACTGTCTGAGCGAAGAGGTCGATGTACAGCCGTCCCGGCAGCGTAACGCTTACCCGCATCTTCAAATCGCGCCGTGCGCACCCGGCGCGCACGGCGCGAATGATCTCGTCGTCCGTGTAACGCTTGGAAACATGATAGAGGGCAAGATGCTGCACATTTGCCGCCTGGGCGAGATCAAGCACCTCGCTCAAGTAGGAGTGCTCGTGCCCGCGTTCGCGTGCGTCCACGCAGCGCATTTCGTCGCTATCGAGAAACGTGCATTCGTGGAGGAGAAACCGGGTGCCGTTCAGCGACTCCGGCGGAAGCACCGTGGTGTCTCCGGATACCGTCAGGATGATCTCTTCTTCCTTCGCGGTAATCGCCTCGCGACCCCCTTCCGCTCGCAGCCTATCCAGTTCCGCCTGAGGAGCGCCGCGCAGTTCCGGCTTGAGACGCTCTACCACGCGCCCGATCTGATATCCAAGACTACGAAACCGTGTGGGATCGGGGCTGGGGACGTGGCGCGTCGCATACGCACGCAGGAAATGGTTGTCTTCCAGCTCGACCTGATCGCCCGGCCGAAGCGCCTGCCAGACGACACGTCCCGCGGTGGCCTGGTCGAAATGGGCCAGGAAGCGGCTCATCGCCTGGAAAGATCCGCTGCCATCCGGATGGTACACGCGCAGCGGCTCGCCATTCGAGGCGGCAACCCCGCCTCGCAAATTCAACAATTGCGGCAGGCCGGCGATGTGATCCCGATGCGCATGGGTAAGACAGACGATATTCGCTTTGTGGATCTTGCCCTCAAGCAGCGCGGTGGCGCCGTCGCCCACATCGAATAGGATACGATGGGTTTCGTCCAGCGCCCACGACGCGACCAGAGGGGTAGAGAATACGGTCAATCGCGGCGGATCCATAAGAGTTCATTTCTTGTGAACAAAAAATTTACGACCTGAAAAATCGCAAGGCTATTGTACCACGAATGGAAGCAGGGCGAAGTTTTCAGGGATCATGGAACCGTGTCTGGAAGTCTTCGCTCTGGTTCTCAGTGGCTCAGTTCCGCGACCACCATGGAATGGATGGACAGCTTTGGCACCGTCACCTGAAGGCCATCTTTCGTACGATGCATCTCCAGGGGCTGTCCCTCTGGCTCCAGATGCACGCTTCGGATGCCGTAGCCCTGGAATCGGACGGCGATATCATGAATAGGAACGACCTCTTCCCGCAAAGGGATATCGTCTTCCGGCTTCGCATGGCCGCCCGTGCTGTTCAAATCGTTGTAGAGATGAACGACCAGGCGCTCGCCACGCGCGTTGCTCTGTCGTAAAAAGGTGGCATGCACACACATCGGAGCCGTCACACGTATTCCAAACGGTTCCAAGGCAACGCTCCGGATCGCCTGCGCCAGTAAGATCCGCTCATACGGATACGCATAGAGGTAATATGCGGCATCGAATCCGGCGGCCATATAGACCACATGGCCCTTCCCAACCGCATGTGTCACGATGGCGGGTAACGAGGTTCCCTCTCCCTCCGTCACCGCAAGCGTGCCGGCGCTCGCCGCATCCGCGCTCAGGTTTCCGACCGCGACCGCCTGCCCTTTAAAGGTCACCGGATCCGCACCCAGATAGGCGTTCAGGCGCGGATCGGCACAAACGGGGCTCTTTCCCATGCGGAACTTGTAGATATTTTTGCGTTTTTCCCAATAACTCGCATCCAGGCCCTTCACGAAATTGACGTCGAGCGCCTCGGTTTTCCCACCCTCCGCTTTCAATATCCCCTGATAATGAACGCCAAATATGTCCGCAAGCCCGAAATCCTTGCGTGGCTCGCCCATCTCATCACAGAGAGAGGCATCCATCGTGGCCACGAGTCCGCCCCCTCCCTTTACGTAGTCCGCGATCACCCGGCATTGCGCGTCACTCAAACATGCGGTATTCGGAAGAACGAGCACTTTGTATCGCGCAAGGTCCTTTGCGTTGAGATTCCAGTCCTGGATGACCGTCATGGGCAGGTGCTCTTCGACGGATGTCCGAAAGACCCCCAGCACATTGGCAAGGTAACGCTCCTCGACTCGTCCCGATTCGCGCCCATAAAAAACACGGGTCGCGTCGCTCATCAAGAGCGCGGCCCAGGGTTCCGGCTGCACATGCGTCATCCAGGGGGTGCGCCGGCGGATCTCGCGCATGCTGTCGTATGTTGCGTCCTGTAGCGCAACAGGCTGTGCCAGGGCCATGCTGGGGCGTGCGCCGTATGTAAGGGCGAGCAGCATGCGATGCAGGACTTCCTGCGGCGGAAAGCTATCCGGTCCATAGGGGTTGCCATGGGAGAAAAGGTATGGCGAGCTGAAGGCGACGCGATGATCGCTCATGGACCAGATCACCGCGTTCGCAAATGCCGGGACAAGCGTATTTCCCCGATTGGTCTCGTCCATCCAGAACTCCTGGTCGGGCGCATCCAACAGAAGGTTCATCCTCGCCGACATATTGCGCGGTATGTCCAGGAAATGCCCGAACCTCCCCGCGTTCGTCGTCCAGGTGACCAGCGCGACGTTCGGCTTGATATGCTTCAGGCGGGTTTGCATCCGCTCGACAAGCGATTCCAGCCGCCGGTCTTCCCAGCACTGATATCGCCGGAACTCCGGGTCGTTCATATCGATGGCGGGGATCTCTCGACCGGTATCCGCGCGATAATTTGCGCGGCAGTGCGCGCAGTAGCAGGAACCGGAATCGTGCAGCCCGTCAAAGCTGAACGCATCGACATCGGGATATTTCGTCAGAACCTCGGCAAGGATATCGATGAGGCGGTCTCCCCACGGGCCGAGCAGGCAAAGTGGCCCGCCAATGGGACTGACTTTGGTGTCCACCTGGGGAATCAACGTCGTATTGGTGGTGATCCTCCGCCAATCCGGGTGCTCGGCATAGATTTCACCCTGCAAACCGGGCGGGACGACGGCAAGGATACGTACGTGGCGTTTCTTATAATCGGCGATCTCTTTGTCGATATAACCGGCGGGTAGATTGGAGTCGTGATTCTTGAGGATGGCGCTGGGATAATTTACGGCGAATGGATTGACGAAGCCCATTTCGCTCATCTGACTGCCCGCAAGGGTGGCTCGGTCGCGCTGGGTCGGCCCCATCACGGAAAAGCAGTATGTCAGGAGCGTCATGTCCTGGAGCCAGTCCGGCGGCGCGATGGCATGGAATGGACGCTCATCGAATATTTGTCTGGGTAGCGCTTTACCGGAGATTTCCGGAGGCAGCCCCTGAGCATCCGACAGACGGAGCAATCCGGTCATAAAACAAGCGACAATAATAGCAAGAAAGCGATGAGGCGTGCGCATGGCGTTGGCTCCCGCCGTTCAGGCCGGCGTTCCGATGCAGGTGGGGTGGCGCGCCGACGGGTTCGGGTAGACCCCGGAGCGACGTTCACACATGCAATTCGGAAGGAAGGCCGTGATCTCCTCCGCACACTTTACACACCGAAGTCTAATGTGAGGCGCCTTCTTCCACGGCAATCGGAAACTTGATTGCGATGACCGCCCCTGTTCCAAATGGCCGGTTCCCGTAGGTTGTCTCTCCCCCTAAGTCCCAACGCGCCAGAGTCTCGACAAGAGCGAGACCAGTATTCGACGCTTCCACGACATCGAAGTTCGCCCCGAGTCCCGGGCCATCGTCCAATACGGTGAGAGTAACCCATAGATCATTCGCCTGCAACGTCACTTCCACACTATTGCCGGAGTGCTTCATTGCGTTGAGGACCAGCTCATTTGTAATCAGGGCGAGGGCAGTTCCTTGCTTGCTGGCCAATCTCACATCTTCGATCTGATAGCGCAGAAGTTTGCCTGTCGCCATGCTGTCGATCATGGGAAGCAAGGTATCGAGCAGATGCTTCGACGAGACGAAATCCGCCGTGCGATTCTGCTTCGTTTCCTGTGTCAGAACATCATGCACCGCCGCCAGAGTGCGCACCTGCGTATTGATATGGCGCAGTTCGGCGGTGGGAACCGCGTCATTGTGCTCACCCGCCTGCATATCCACAAAAGCAGTGATGAGTTGAAGGCTGTTTTTCACGCGATGGTGCGTTTCCATCATCGCCCGCTTCAACCGCTCATTAAGAGCTTCGATCTCCTGTTGCCGATTATGGAGTTCCCTTTCGGCCTGCTTACGTTCCGTGATATCAGCGATGGAGCCGATCAAACGCAACGGCATTCCGTGCTCATCACCGTAAATTCCGGCGCGCACGTCGATCCAACGCAGAGTTTGATCGGCCGTGAAAATACGACTTTCGAAATTCAAATCCCGGCCCGTGGCGAGCGTATTTTCGAACGCGGTATCCACATTGCATCTATCTTCAGGATGAATGTGCGCCATAAAACGCTTATAATTCCAATCCGGCAAGCTGGCGTCATAACCGAATACCTGATCGTGGCGGAGCGAACGGGCGACGATATTGGTCTTGAGATCCATGTCCCAGGTGCCGATCTGAGAGGCTTCCAACACAAACTGCAGACGTGCTTCTCCTTCCTGCAGTTCATCGTTCAAACCCTGAATGCGGGCGTTCTGGCTATCCGCGGCCGCGAGCAAATCCCGTATCTCATACTGCTTCTGCCGGGCGCGTAGAGCGGTCTTCACCACCGTGAGAAGGGAGGCGGAGTCGAGAGGACGTTGTAGGATCGTCACATTTCCAAGCGTTTCGGCGAGAACGGTATACCCGGCCGCATCGATCTGACTGGCAAGCAGGATCAGCGGCACGTCCGACCAGGGGGGCTGCTCCATGAGCACTCTTTGTAAATGGCGGATAGCATCCGGATCAAGTGCATCGCTGGTAAAAACTCCGACACTGCACTCCCTTAGATAATGCACAAACGAGGGCATGTCCAGCACGCAGAAGGATTGCTTACCCAATGCCGCCAGGGTCTGGGCAAGCAGCGGGGCATCCTGCCCGAAAGGGGCCAGAATAACGATACAATCCGTTGTACGTATGTTCTCGTGAGAAAGATAACTCTCTACAACCATCAGGAGCCATTCACTTTCTCGTGTTCCCTGGGCGACTGTCCACGATAGTCAGGGACCCCGGTCATGATTCCCCGGAAGCCAATCAGCGGCTCCCCGACTCTCACCCCATTCTCCGTTATTTCCAGTTCCCGAAGGGTTCGCTCATGCTTTCCAGTACGCTTCTTAAAAACGCTGATCGCCTGCCGGATCTCGCCGGACAGTTCGAAGTAGCGCAGGATCAACACGGCATCCGCCATATAGCTCACATCGATTTCCGTAACCATGGAGCCCACAAACCCATGCTGAGCCACCACCATGATGGTAAGAACGCCGCGTTGGTTGAGGTAGGCAAAGAGTTCATGCAGATGCGTCGTTAGAAAACGTTCTTCCGGCATCGAGCTCAAGTAGCCATTTAGACTGTCGATAACCACGATCTGCACACCGTCTTCCTCGACTGCCCGCCGCACCTTCTGCGCGAAAGCGCCCGGAGACAGCTCCGCAGGA
>JBBRKX010000360.1:0-5829 GCA_038231675.1 Chthonomonadales bacterium
ATGCTGAACAACTCGGCGGGACCGAAGAATGCCGGTCTCACGATCGTGATGTATCTCCATCAGAACGGATTTGTCACCGGGGATCTTGGGCTGGCCAGCGCGATCGGATGGTCGCTCGCGCTGGGCGTACTCGTCATCAGTCTGTTCCAGTTGCGCCTGACCGGCGCCTATAAAGGAGAGGCCTCTTGAACGGGAAAACCACATCCACGCTCGGCCGCATCGTGACTCAGGCGCTGTTGATAGCGCTTGCGGCGATTGTGCTGACGCCGCTTGTCTGGCTGATCGCGGCGACGACCAAAGGCCATAACGACCAGTTCCACTACACTTTCTTTGCGCCGACCGTGAGTGTGCAGAACTATGTGGACCTGTTCCATAAGACCGATGTGTTTCAGCACAACTTGCTGAACAGTATCTTCCTCGCCAGCACGACCGTTATCGTGCAGTTGTTCTTCTCGTCGCTTGCCGGCTTCGCGCTCGCGAAGTACGAATTCAAGGGCAAAAAGCTGCTTACCATCCTGATGCTCGCGACGCTGATGATCCCGGGACAGTTGACCATGGCGCCGCTTTTCGAACTGCTGCATCGTCTGGGCCTGGTGGATAGCTATCTGGGATTGATCATCCCCGGCGCCGTCAGCGTGTTCGGCATCTTCCTGTTCCGGCAGTCCATTATGTCCATACCGGACGAACTGCTGCAGGCAGCCCGCATCGACGGCTGCTCAGAGTTCCAGATCTACCGGGATATTGTGATGCCCGTTTCTCGGCCCATGATCGGGGCCTTTTGCCTGATCAGCTTCATGGGCACATGGAACAGCTTCTTATGGCCGCAGATCATTCTGCACAACCGTAACCTGTTCACGCTGCCCATCGCCCTGAGCCAGATGATCGGCGTCTACAATCAGGAGTACGGCATGCTGATGGCTGGCACATTGATCAGCGTGCTGCCCGTAATCATTCTGTTTCTCATACTCCAAAAGGAGTTCGTGGCGGGGCTCACAGCGGGGGCCGTCAAGGGGTAGGACCGTAGGTTTCCGGAAAGCGCGGGAAATGCCGATTGTGGCCGCGTCGGCATGAGGGCCGACTGCGAGGAGGAGACCGATCTATGACGGTGACGCCCTTAATCACGCATCTCTATACCGCCGATCCCTCTGCGCATGTCTTCGAGGGTCGCATCTATCTCTATCCATCTCACGATCGCGATACCGATATTCCTGCGAACGATAACGGCGATCAGTACGACATGACGGACTATCATGTGTTCTCGTTGGACGCCATCGAGGGGCGTGTGACCGATCATGGGGTCGCGCTTGCCCTGGAGCAGATTCCCTGGGCCTCGAAACAACTCTGGGCACCCGATGCCGCCGTGAAAGACGGAAGTTACTATCTGTACTTCCCGGCGCGTGACCACGCGGGAATCTTTCGCATCGGAGTCGCCGTCAGTCCTGCTCCTGACGGGCCGTTCACGCCGGAGCCGGAGCCGATTGCCGATTGCCGATTGCCGATTGCCGGCAGTTATAGCATCGATCCGTGCTGCTTTGTAGACGAAGATGGCCAGGGCTATCTCTATTTCGGAGGGAGCTGGGAGGACAGATTCAGTGCTGGCAATCGGGACAGTTCGATCCGGCCGGACGGGAGCCTTCCGGAGAGGAACCGGCGCTCATGCCGCGCGTTGCGCGGCTCGGCGAGGATATGCGCTCCTTTGCGGGAGGCATTCGGGAGGTGTCTCTGCGGGACGAAGACGGAACGCCCCAGGGCTAGCGCATCTTATTGAATCTCCGCGAGTAGGATCTTGGCCATATATTGCGTATCCCAGCCCGCTAGCTTGAGGCGAGCCTTAATGCCGCACTTGCATGTTGTCTCCTGACGCATGAGGTTGAGTGCGATATGGCGCAGGACCGCTAAATTCTGCGCTGCGTGATCTTTGCGGATACGGCAGGCGTCTTCATCCATACTCACGTCCAGCACATAATGCAGACGGTTCTCGATGCCCCAATGTTGGCGCACCGAAGAAAGCACCTTTGAGGCGCTCCCGGGCAGGCTGCTAATGAAGTAGCGCACTTCCTCGCTTACCTTCTCCCCCATCTGACGTGTGCACGTGATGCGAGCGAAGCTGCGCAACCCCGCCCACTCCTGCTGAAGGTCGCCCCAAAGCGCATCGTCGGTATCCAGGGTGACGAGCTCGCACGTGCGCGTCTCCAGGCGGCCATGCCCTTTGTCATGGCGGGTGCACACGCTCCTCTTCGCCTCCTCGAAGGGATGATCTTGGAGATAATCGAGGCGCCCAACGACCGCCGCCTCCAGGGTGGGCTGATTGCCTTTGACCGCGAGCACATACTCTCCTCCGCCCGCGATGATCTGTGCGGCCGTCGCGCGTTGGCAGTTGAGGGCGTCGGCGGTGACGATGCAGCCTCGGATATCCAGCAGAGCGAGGAGGGCAGGAACGGCAGGGATCTCGTTACTTTTCTCGGCAACCTTCACCTGCCCCAACACCAGACGCGCCTTGGATGCCCACGCACTCACCATATGCACCGCCGCCATTGCGCAGGCCGTATCGAAACTGTGGCGTAGCGTTTTGCCGTCAAGGGCGATGACCTCGCCCTCGGTAAGTGCATGCAGCGCAAGGGTCCAGCGCCGAAAGCATTCCTGCAGTGCAGCCGGATCCACACGCGAGAAAACGCGTCGGAAGGTATCGGCGCAGGGAGTGCGTCCGGGGAGTTGGAGATGCTGGGTTAGCCAATCGCGCTTTGCCTTGGCAAACTCGGCCATATCCTCCCACCCTTCCCCCCCGCAAATGGTTGCGCAGATGCCCATAATAAGGATATCCATGAGCGGGTAGGCCCGGGTGCGCTCGACACGCGGATCAGGTAGGTCGCCAAAGCATTCGACGAGGGTAGGAAACGCGGTTGGCATGGGCATTCTCCCAAAAAAGAATGCCCTACGTTTCGGCGTCTGGCTATCGCGTTCCTGGTTGCGATGTGGCTGCAGCTCTAGATGTGGCTGCAACTTTCGTCGTCTCGCACTCTCCTATTTTGAGAACTCAATTGCCTGCTTACACTGCAAGCGCAAGCGACAGGCGGGGCAGCTATAAGGGATGTGATGTGGCGCACAACGCCGATGAGAGTTGTTGACATTCGATGAATAAATTAAGATGCGCTAGCCCTGGCTAGGGTATTGTCATGCCGGTATTCAGGGCTGGTGCAAGAAGCACAATATCAACCCCAACAGCAAGGCGACATTCGCGCAACTGCGCGGCGACTCGATGAGCGAGGCCGTCATCTTACACGTTGCGACAACGGCAGTAGTGCGAGGAAAAGTTCGTTTGCCAGCGAGGTAAACAGAGCGGCATTACGGATTGAGCCTCACCAACAACACTGGAATTCATCACCTTTCTGACGGTATAATCCGAGAGGCGATGAATTCCAGTGTTGTTGGTGTCTCCGGTGTTCCTCATTCCTTTCGCCAGGTGCTGCCCTTGATTATCACCCTCGCTTTCGACAATTTCTCCATTCGTGCCCACCTCGATGCAACCGCCTGGTTCATCGCCAGGGATGTCTGCGCCGCGCTTGGTCACTCCAATTCCCGCATCGCGCTGACTGGCCTGCTGGCGGAAAATGTCCGTAAAATCCCTGTTGCCGACGCGATTGGACGCCAACAGGCCAGTCTCGCGGTGTCCGTGGCAGGTTTATCGGCAATTCTGGCGCGTTCGCGGAAACCGGAAGCTGTGCGATTGCAGACATGGCTGACGCAGGAGGCGATGCCGACTTTGGAACGTCTGATGGCGACGCCATCAGATGCGCGTGAACGCCCAACAGGTCTGCCTGATTGCCCCATGCATAAGGGCGTCGAGGTTCGCCACGGAGACTGTGCGGTGATTTTGCGAACCGTTCCGACTGGAAGCGTGGACTGTCTGATTGCCGACCCTCCTGCTGGAATCGGTCTTCGCGATTTGGAATGGGACGCAGACAAGGGGGGACGAGATGCCTGGATAGGCTGGCTGGCAGAGATTATGCAGGAGGCTTATCGTGTGTTGAAGCCAGGGGCGCATGGTTTTGTGTGGGCATTGCCGCGCCGGAGCCATTGGACGGCGCTGGCGCTGGAACAGGCTGGTTTTGAGATACGCGACCGATTCACTCATATTTTTGGTAACGGGGCGCCCAAGCCTCATGGGCTACATGGTCAGTGGGAGGGTTGGGCGACCAATCTACGTCCATCCGTTGAGGACTGGTGGCTCGTTCGCAAGCCAATGGCGCATTCTGTGACCAGCGCCAACATGGACGAGCTACTTGTGGGGGCGTTAAACATAGCCGCGAGCCGTATTCCGGTCGGAGACGCAGGCATGGAGGGACGCTATCCGACGCATTTACTGTTCACGCACCATCCTGAATGCACTGAAAGGTGTGTCGAGGGTTGTCCGGTAAGAGAATTGGAGGCCCAGAGTGGTGACCAATGTGGTAGCCCTCTACGACCAGATTACCATGTTGCGGCTCCAATGGCGAAACGTCTTAAATCGCAGCATCCCATCGATGCGCCGTTTGGCTATGGGGATACTGGAAGCGCAGCCCGTTTCTATCACCAATTCCGTATCTGCGCCGACGATGATATGCCATTCCTGTACATTGGTCGGGCTGCTCCACGCGAACGGCATGCAGGATGCGATTACCTCCCACAAGAACGGAATTCGCATCCAGCAGTCAAGCCTGTGAAGCTACTGCTACATCTGCTGCGGCTTGCCACGCCATCCAATGGCTTTGTCCTCGACCCGTTTGCAGGAAGTGGGAGCGCCGGAGTCGCTGCCGTCCAAGGCGGCTTCTGTTACTTCGGCATCGAACAGGAAGCTGATTACGTTGCCATCGCCAACGCGCGAATCAAACATGCCATTACGCGGTCTTAATGATTAGTTAGAGGCACACTAACAGTATGAACCCAAAACACGATGAAGAACAGATGAGTTTGTTTGATTCTGTGTCAGATAAGGCGGCCTCCGACAGCAGAAACGGGGACCACGAAACTGCGCTGATGGCGCTGGATGATTTGTTTCACAATACGCGGCAATACAATTCGAGCGCAGATTACCACCTCCTGATGGAATTTATTGCTCGCTTCCGCTTTTATTCTCCGTTCAATGCGATGTTGATACACATCCAGATGCCTGGTGCGACCTTTGTGGCGCCTGCCTACCGATGGCTACGCGATTACAGGAGACGGATAAAATTAGGCGCTCGCCCTCTGGTGATTTTACAGCCTAAAGGCCCCGTGATGTTTGTTTTTGATGTGAGCGAGACTGAGCCAATGAAGGAAGCGCCTCCCTTGCCGCCGAGCGTTACCCATCCATTTGCGGTGGTTCAAGGCACAGTGGGTAACCAACTCGAATTAACACAGCGCAATGCCAAGAGGGATGGAGTGGAAGTTGGCCTACAGCATGCAGGCCCGCAGAGTGCTGGTTCGATTTGTGTGGCTTCTTCTGAAAAGTACCTCGACTTCCAGACAGCGGTACGTCCCACAGAGGTGTGGATTAAAATCCGGCGTCGCTATGAGGTTCTCTTGAATGCCAGCCACAGCCGTGAGGAGAAATACGCTACACTGACGCATGAACTCGCGCACCTGTACTGTGGTCATCTTGGCACGCCCAATGGCAAGTGGTGGCCTGACCGTCGCGGGCGGTCAGAAGAGCAAGAGGAGTTTGAGGCGGAATCAGTGTGCTATCTCGTTTGCAGTCGTGCCGGAATAAAGAATGCGTCTCACGAATACCTGGCAAATTATCTAAAGGGCAACAAAGAGACACCCTCGATAAGCCTGGATTGCATGCTAAAATCCGCGGGATTGCTTGAGCAG
>JBBRKX010000361.1:0-5824 GCA_038231675.1 Chthonomonadales bacterium
CGGTCGACCCCTATCTCGAGATTACCGAAATTTCCGATCGTGTCATGAAGATGCCGGGCGGCGGGCCGGCGCTGCTCTTCGAAAAGCCTACCGGTAAAAACATTCCCCTGGCAATCAATGTCTTCGGATCCCGAAAACGGATCAGCATGGCGCTCGGCGCTAACGATATTGAAGATATCGCATGCGAAATTGCCGAGATGTTGAAGCCCGAGGTACCCGTTGGATTGCTCAATGCGGCTCGTGGTCTTCTTCCCAAGCTCGGAGTTCTCTCGAAAATGCCGCCTAGGCACGACAAGGGCTCCGGACGATGCCAGGAGGTCGTGCTTACAGGCGACGATATTGACCTGGATATATTGCCGATCCTGCATTGTTGGCCCGACGACGGCGGACGTTATATCACCCTTCCTCTCGTATTCACCAATGATCCCAACACCGGAAAACGGAATGTGGGGATGTATCGCGTACAGGTGTTCGACAAACGGACCACTGCAATGCACTGGCAGATGCATAAGGTGGGAGCCGAACATGCGCGCCTCTATGCCGAGCAACGGAAGCAGATCGACGTCGCCATCGTTCTTGGCGGTGATCCGGCACTTACCTATGCGGCCACCGCGCCGCTCCCGCCCGGAATCGATGAAATGCTTTTCGCGGGATTTTTGCGTAAGAAGCCGGTCCATCTCGTAAAGGCCAAAACCGTCGATATCGAAGTGCCAGCGGACGCGGAGATTGTGATAGAGGGTCGGATCGATCCCACGGAAATGCGCATGGAAGGGCCCTTTGGGGATCATACGGGCTACTATTCCCTTGCGGACATGTATCCTGTACTTCACGTCACCGCGATTACCCATCGCCGAAATCCTGTTTACCCCTGCACGATCGTCGGACAGCCGCCCATGGAAGATGGATGGCTCGGTAAAGCGACGGAGCGACTTTTCCTTCCCCTCCTTCGCCTTACGCTTCCTGAAGTTGTGGATATGAACTTGCCTATTGAGGGCATTTTTCATAATATTGCGCTTGTTTCGATCAAAAAGCGATATCCCGGCCATGCATTCAAAGTCATGCATGCCCTCTGGGGACTTGGACAAGCCATGTTCACAAAAATGATATTTGTGTTCGACCACGATGTCGACGTGCAGAACGTGAAGGAGTGTCTCTGGCGCCTAGGGAATAATATAGATCCTGAGCGAGACACATGTATGGTTCGCGGACCGATCGACGTGCTCGATCACGCGTCGCGAGCACTGGGATTTGGCTCTAAGATAGGGTTCGACTGCACGCGTAAGGTGCCGGCTGAAGGCTATCATCGAGAATGGCCGGACGTCATCACGATGTCTCCGGAAGTCAAGATGCGCGTGGATAGTTTGTGGTCTCAACTTGGGATATAAGCGGCATAGCGGTGAATGACCGCGACATGCGCCGGAGTACAGGGGTTCGCAGTGAAAGTTGACGAAGATATCTCGGAGTCTCAGGGAGTGCGGCCGGATCCGCTCTTCGTGGTGGACATGCAATGGGGTCAACAACCTGTCCGTCTGACGGCACGGCGCACGACGATTCTTCCTTCGGATGCCCCTATCACGTCTGTGCATATCGTCGCATTCATGGGCGATAGGGTGCTTGTCGTACGAGACCGACGGGGCGTATATGGTTTCCCCGGTGGCAGATTGGAAAAAGGAGAGAGTCTGGACGAAGCCCTGATACGAGAGGTGTACGAAGAAGCTCGCGCACACATCAATCCAGGCTATATCCTTTTTGCGGCGCTCCAGATCGAATGCACCACGCGCCTTCCCGGGCGCACATATCCGCACGATTTCAGTTATATGGGTTTATACGTCGGCCGTTTAAGATCGCTTGAGCCTATCGGCGGCGATCCCGCCGGCATCATCATGGCCCGCGCACTGTTCAGCCCACAAGAGTGCGAAACACATATGGCGGAACACGATCGCATATTACTTCGCGAGTCGCTCGTCATCCTCTCACGCCAACCCAATGTGGACAAACGCACCATCAAAGCATTTGGCTGACTGCCCACGGTTTGATGCTGCTAACGCCAGGCTCGGAGAAGCAATGCCCGGTCCAACCGAAAATCTTGAAGGCTCAAAAACAGGGAGACTGGTTGTCGCCATTACCGGAGCGAGCGGCGCACGCTATGCCTTGCGCTTCCTCGAAGAAGCCGCCAGACGTTTCGAAGAGATCTATGTTGCAGTGTCCGATCAAGCCCTGCAAGTCATCGGGATTGAAACCGGTCGGGGCGTAAGCCGCGAGATGTTGTCCGCTGAGTCCTTACTGGGTTTTTCTGCCCCTTCGCTTCGATTTGTGGATCGGAAAGACTTCTTTTCTCCTCCTGCCAGTGGTTCGTTTCGACACGATGGAATGGTCATCGTTCCCTGCTCGATGGGTACCGCCGCTCGCATTGCACACGGCATTAGCGATGACCTTGTCACGCGAGCAGCCGATGTATGCCTTAAGGAGCGGAGAAAATTGATCCTCGTTCCGCGCGAAACGCCCTGGAACCTGATCCATCTAAGAAATATGACTCTGCTTGCGGAAGCAGGCGCCATCATCCTGCCCGCATCTCCGGGGTTTTATTATCGGCCCGAGACTATCGATGACCTCGTCGACCATGTGGTTGGGAGGATACTGCAGCAACTCGGGATGGAGCACCGCCTTCATCCTGAATGGCAGCATTCGGAAGATTGAATCAAACACCATACCACCGCTTTTGTTCTTTCGGCCGGTAGCAGCGGCGCAAGGAATTTGTTCAGATGCAATCAATACTGCATAAGATCCGCCTGTTGTTGGAGATGGTGAAATTCGAGCACACGATCTTTGCCCTTCCGTTTGCTCTTATTAGCGTGTTGCTCGCCGCCCGCGCCCAGGGACGAGCCCTTCCCACTGCTCCGGTTCTCCTCTGGGTGCTCGTCGCCATGGTGGCGGCGAGAAGCGCGGCCATGGCGTTCAATAGGATCGTGGATGCCGAATATGACCTGAATAACCCGCGTACAGCCGGCCGCCATATCCCCTCGGGCCTTCTTTCGAGAACACAGGTTATCGTGTTTCTTGGCGTGGCGATTGCTCTGTTCGAGACGGCTGCATGGCGCCTCAATGCACTTTGCTTTGCGCTGTCGCCCGTCGCGCTTGCTTTCCTGCTTGGTTATTCGTATACCAAACGCTTTACCTCGCTTTGCCACTTGTTTTTAGGCTTTGCCATTGGGATTGCTCCTATTGGTGCGTGGCTCGCGGTATGCGGCACATGGAATCTGACTCCATTTCTGCTTGGCGCCGCCGTTATGTTCTGGATCGGAGGGTTCGACATTATCTATGCGCTGCAAGATTATGAGTTCGATGTCGCCTCGCCACTCTTCTCCCTTCCAAAACGCATCGGCAAATCGCGAGCGCTGATGGTTTCGCGTCTGATGCACGCCCTCATGATGGCCCTGTTGATTGCTGTTGGAATGATCAATGGACTGCATGCCTGGTACTTCGCGGGAGCCGCCGTCGTGGGTGGGCTGATCACTTATGAACAGTGCCTGGTGAAACCGAATGACCTCCGACACGTCAACCTCGCCTTCTTCACTTTAAACGGGTGGGTCAGCATCTGTCTGTTTGGATTTGTGATCCTGGACCGGCTGTTCAGCAGATAGCAAATGGTTCACTTCAGCCATACGATAAGGGTGGATGGTAAGTAAAAAAGATGAAGCTACGGATAGGAAGCGTCCCTTATCTGAATGCAAAGCCTCTGGTGGACTGGTTTCATGGCCCCGAGTGCGATGCCGATGTCGAAATCACCTATGCGGTGCCTTCGGAACTCGCTCGCATGCTTCGCAACGATTTGTTGGACGTCGCGAATGTCTCCATCTTCGAGGGACTTCGGGCCCCTGGATTGACCCTGGTTTCCGGCATTTCGATTTCCGCGTATGGCCCGGTTAAAAGCGTTCGCCTTTTTGCGAAGACCCCGCTCGATTCCATCCGGTCCGTAGCCCTCGATACAAGTTCGCTTACCTCGGTTGCGCTAGTCAGGATCTTACTTTCAGAGGCGTTTGGCCTTACGCCACGGTATGAGCACCTGCCTCCGACTCTCGACGTCATGCTGGCAAATTGCGATGCGGGGTTGATCATTGGAGATCTCGGTCTCTTCGATATGCCGGCCGGGACTACCGTATATGATCTCGGACAGGGATGGTATGACCTTACGGGCCTTGCATTCGTCTACGCCGGTTGGCTCACCCGAGAGGAAAATGCAACGCCGCAGATAGCCGAAATTCTACACGAGGCAAAACGCTGGGGAGTAGAACGCCTCGATGACCTTGCCCAAAAGTGGTCCCCAAAAATGGATCTGCCTCTGGATCGCTGTTCGGATTATCTGATAAACGTAATGAACTACGATTTAACCCCGCACCAATTGGCAGGCTTGCAGGTTTTTCAACAAAAATGTTACCATCATGGCCTGATCGATGCCCTTCATCCCCTTCGTCTCCAAAAATCATAAAAATGGTTCGTATTGCGGAACTTTCTCAATTCTTTGCACGGTTGTGCAGGAATTACGGAATCTCTCAGCGAACTCCCGTGTAACACGGCATTGATTCGCGTGTCTTAAAGGCAAATGGTTTCAGCCACTCGGAACAGGGTCCTTAGCCCTGCGCTTCCCTCTCTTCCAGGGTCCAGGGCAACGAAGCATGGATGCCCGCCGTCTTGTTTTCCAAAGGAGGTTCCTCTTGAGTACCACAGTTGCGCCAGCTGGCACTGACGCACTAAACAGCGACTACTGGCGAACACGCCGAGATCATCTTTTCGTCGCAAGCTGCATCGCCCTCATCGTTACCGCAATGTCTTTCGCGATCCGCGGCGACCTTATTAAGCCGCTGGGGCAGCAATTTGGATTGACCGAGACCCAGATCGGATGGGTTCTCAGCACTGCCTTTTGGGGATTTACCCTTGCCATGATCATCGGTGGCCCGCTCTGCGATGTATTGGGCATGGGAACGCTCCTTGCCATAGCATTCGCAGGTCATGCGATCGGCATCGTCATGACGATATTCGCAAACGGCTTTTACTCGCTTTTTTTCAGCACCCTGATATTTGGACTGGCAAATGGATTTGTCGAAGCGGCCTGTAATCCGCTCCTTGCGACTCTCTATCCCGATCAGAAAATTCGACGCCTCAATATGTTTCACACCTGGTTTTCGGGCGGTCTGGTCATTGGCGGATTGACGGCGTTTGCAATCACCAAGTCTGCTGCGGGCGGCGTCGATCATAACTGGCAAATCAAAATGGCGACCATGTTGATCCCGCTTGCCATCTATGGGTTCATGTTCATGGGGAAAAAGTTTCCTGCCACCGAACGCGCCGCATCCGGTGTTTCCACGGGCGCAATGTGGCGCCAGTGCTTGAACCCGTTCTTCCTGCTTTTTGTTGTCTGTATGTTGATGACGGCATCGACGGAACTGGGTCCTTCGCAGTGGTTTCCGAATATTCTAACACTGACGACCGGCGGCAATGGCATCCTTTATCTCGTCTGGATCACAGGCTTGATGGCGCTGGGACGCGCCTTCCTGGCCGGCCCTCTCGAAAAGAGAATCTCGCCGACCGAGTTGCTGGTCGCCTCATCGTTGTTTAGTGCGATTGGCCTCTACATGTTGAGCATTGCGGACTCGGCTCCGCTCGCCATCGTTGGAGCTACCGTATTCGCCGTCGGCGTCTGTTTCTTCTGGCCGACTATGCTTGGCACCGTCTCCGAGCGCTTCCCAAAGACGGGCGCATTGGGCCTCGCAATCATGGGAGGCGCGGGAATGCTCGCAAGCTCCGTGGCGCAACCGATCATCGGAGC
>JBBRKX010000362.1:0-5812 GCA_038231675.1 Chthonomonadales bacterium
CTAAACGAAAGCCTGCGAAAGATCTAGGGTTATTCCCTGACCAAGCAGTGAGAGAAACGCATTCTTCGCAATGGAATGGCCCTGCTTACAAACGGTACAACTGCCTCCATCTTCGACATATGCATGGGGTTTCCTCTTTTTAAAGGATATTATGAATAATCTTTTTCAGATCAGGATGAATCCAGTTTGCGAAAGTTAAACATCAGCGCCGCCGTCCCGAACGCAGCGGCTAACTTCGGCGGCGGCGCATATCGCGTATTGCGTCCTGCCATTGCACGAGCGTCTGCTGTATTTCCGGCCCGCTCCCGGAACTGTACGTGAGACCGTCCAGCAAAGCAATGACCTGCTGCGGACTGCCCACAATCAAGTTGACAGCGGCGGCGCGGTGGGGATGGTCTCCACGCTTCAGGTCATGGTGGAACGCATGGATCAGGCGGTCAATCCGCAATACACACTCCTTGTAGGAGTGTGCTTTCGGATATGTATCCACAAACTCCTGGAATGCGTCCATCGCCCCTCTCCCGCTCAAATCCTGGCCGCGATGACTGCGCGTGTATTCCGCCTCCGTCGTTGTCCATCCACACTCCGGGCAGGGAAACACCTGATGCGGCGCTTTGTCATGGTAACGGACGCATAGAAAAGCCGCTTTGCACCGGGGACATTTCACACTACCGGCGCACACCAGCAGCACGCTTTCACAACGCAAATACAATGTCCAGCCCACGTCGTCTACAAGCGCGTCATCCGTCAGACCATTTGCGTCGTTTATATAGAGCCGCCGCAGTCTGTCCGGACGCAGTTTCTCCGCCCACCGGATCGTGTGAGTCTCTTCCGCCATACCCTTCCTCCTGAAAACACAAAAACCGCAGCCCACCCAGGCCACGGTTTTTCTTTGCTGTTTCGAGGAACAGCCGCCAATACTATTTTGTTGTCTACGCTCTCAGTGAGAATATAGCATAGGCGCGTCCATATGTCAACGCGCCTATGCTGTTCGTCGCTCGTATTGCTGCTGCCCTTCACGTAGAATGTGGAATCGATGATCGGTAGAGAATCAGGGTATATTCGCAGTCGATAGACGACTATCATGCACGACATCGAAATGCTTTACTGTTGGTTCCAGTTCAATCAGGAATGCATTGTCTCTGGGCAGATTGTGCGTCTTTTCGATGTCGGTTCCGGCAAAGGCATGAATAGCCTCTCGCGAGGGCCAGTAAGAGATCACCATAAACTCCGTCACCTTGCCCTCCGTACGGCGCAATAATTGCGCGCCCAGGTTACCATGTATGGCTTCGATCTTCTCCACACCTGCTTTTTGCAGGTAGGCATTATATACGTCCGCATTTTTCGTGAGCACCCTGCCGTGCCAGATGCGCGCCACCATCTTCGGCGGCCTCGACTGTGCCTCCGCCGCAGGAGGATGGGGCGTCCTCTGCCCCGTCAATAAGAGCAGCGCACATCCGAACGGCAGTGTCAACACCAACGACAATCGGCCAATCGCACCCATATTATTTATTGCTCCTTATGGATAGGAAATCCACGTTGACGGGCAGGCTGAAGCCAGAAGAGCAGGCGCAACACGCTGGGAGAGTTGGGCCTGGCCGTTAATTGTGGATCGCCATTGCCTGCAGTCGCGCCACACGCTCCTTTGTGGACGGATGGGTATCGAACAGTTCTATCATCCCCTCCCCTCGAAGCGGGTTGACAATATAGCGATGCGCAAGGATAGGATTGACGCCTAAAGGCCGCATCTTCACGCACCCTTCGATCTTCTGAAGCGCGCTGGCGAGAGCGAGCGGTTTTCCGCTGATCCGAGCGCCAGCGGCATCCGCGTCGAACTCACGCGAGCGCGAGATCGCCAGCCGAATCAGGAACGCCGCAATCGGCGCAAAAAGGAGCGTCAGAAGCGGGATAATTGGATTGGTCCAATCGCTGTCTGGCAGGCCCCATAGCAGACTCCTGAACAGGACACCGATCCCGCCCGCGACCGTCGCCGCAATCATGCAGACCAGCATATCGCGGTTTTTTACATGGGCGAGTTCATGGGCAAGTACCCCTTCCAGCTCGGCCGGCGTCAATAGCTGCAGGATGCCGCCGGTCAGGGCAACGGCGGCATGTTCCGGATTTCGACCTGTGGCAAAGGCGTTCGGCTACGTGCCGGACGCCACGTAGATTCTCGGCATGACAAGCCCGGCGTTCGCCGTAAGCCGCTTCATCGCTTGAAAGAGCTCGGGCGCCTCCGGAGGCCGCAATTCCCGCGCCCTGAGCAGCCTTAAGGCGATCTTATCGCTGTACCAGTACGCAGAGAAATTCGTGACAACGGCACATCCGAATGCCAGGATCATACCGATTCGTCCGCCGAAAGCGTCCCCCGCCATCACAAAGAGCGCGGTCATCGTCGCAAGCAGCATCGCCGTTTTCACTTTGTTCATTGTCTTCCGTACGCCCGCCTTTCCGCTTGCTTACATACATGCACCCAGGAAGCATACGTCGGCCGTGCGATCACCGTTTCGCGTAACCGGGATGGGCGCACACAAAAACATCGTCCGCATAGCGGCGGACGATGTTCCAATCCTCAAGCCGAAATGCGAAGTCCATCGCCGATGGGAACAAATGGCTCCCCTGCGGAACAGTCCGCTAATGAATGACTTCGACGGGACCTATTTATCAGAACTGACCGGCCATCGCCTGCAGTCGCTCCACACGCTCCGCCGTCGGCGGATGGGAGCGAAACAGTCGCATCATTCCTTCCGCGCGCAGCGGGTTGATGATATACAGATGCGCCATGCTCGGGTTCACGCCCAGTGGCCGAATCTGCGCATAGCCCTCGATCTTTTGAAGCGCGCTCGCCAACGCAAGCGGCTTCCCACTCATCTTTGCTCCCGTGGCGTCCGCTTCAAACTCGCGTGAGCGCGAGATCGCCATCTGAATAACGAACGCGGCGAGCGGAGCGAGGATAATGGCCAGGATCGCCGAAAGCGGATTGTATCCGTCCCGCTCATCACGGCCGCCATAGCCCCCGAACAACATTCCCCATTGAGCGATCTGGACCAGAAAACTGATGCCACCCGCGACTGTCGCCGCGATCGTGCAAATCAAGATATCGCGATTCTTTACGTGGGCCAGTTCATGAGCAAGCACCCCTTCCAGCTCAGAAGGCGTCAGCGTCTGCATGATGCTTTGCGTCACCGCAATCGCCGCATGTTGCGGATCTCTTCCCGTCGCAAATGCGTTGGGCTGCGCGCCCGGCGTCACATAAATGCGGGGCATGGGAAGCCCTGCATTCACCGTGAGTCGCTCCACCGAGCGAAACAACTCGGGCGCTTCCGAAGGCTGGATTTCACGCGCCCCATTGGACATCAAGACAATTTTATCGCTGAACCAATAGGAAGTAAAGTTCATGATAATGGCGATTCCGAATGCCATTATCATCCCATTTTGCCCGCCGAAGACGTCTCCTACCGCGACAAAAATGGCCGTCATCGCCGCAAGCAGCATAGCCGTTTTTACCGTATTCATTCGTTTTCCTTACCCTCTTCTTGTTTAACTCTCCCTGATTCATACGCCGCCCCAGCGAACGCCGTTCCTCATCTCTTGCGATAAGACACACGGACATGGTCCTCCCCCTTTTTTATAGACAGGGAATTAAGAAGCTATTGCTTACTCAGGCAATTTGCGGTACAAGTCGCAGGATGGCAACCTCGGCGGGACACTTGTAGCGATAGGGCTTCCCGGTGACGCCGACGCCACGGTTCACGTAAAGTCTGGCTTTTCCATTTGCATACCAACCCGCGACCTGACGGCAGTGCAAGTGGAAAAGACACACAAGCTTTGGAGTGACGAATGGAAGCGCGATCTGCCCGCCATGGGTATGGCCGGAAAGAATAAGCGCGTCGCGTTCCGGAATGTGCTCGATCAGTCGGGGATTGTGTGAAAGCACGAGCGTGGTCCGATCGTTGGGAACGCCTGAGAAGGCCCGAGCGATATCCGGCTTCCCCTCATGGAGGTCATCCACGCCCGCAAGCCAGAGGCCTTCCGCGAGCTCGAAACTTTCATTGTTCAGGATATGCAGGCCCGCTTCATCCAACACCCGGCGAGATCCTATGATCCCTCGGCGATGATCGTGATTGCCGAAAGAACCGAAGATGCCCAGCCGCGCTTGAAACCGCCGGAGCAACGCCGGCATCGGATAGTTCTTTATAGGAGAGTTATCGTCGATGTAATCTCCCGTGAATACGATCACGTCCGGTGAAAGCGCATTGACCCGGCAAATCACCTCTTCGTAGACGGGGTCCGTGCCACCAAATCCGGCATGCAAATCACTCAGATGCACTACCGTGGCGCCGTACAACGCCTGTGGCAACCCCCGCATGGGCACTTCCTGGGTGCTGAAATCCAGCATATAGGGTTTGGCCTGGCCGGTGTCGATCGAAACTAGACTGTGGTCGATCGCACCCTCTTTTTCTCGCTCGCTTATCACTGCGGAACCACGGCCTCCCCATCCTCCACCACATCACTGGTTTCCTCGTCCCCGCTCCCCATCGGCATGATTGCCGCCGAAAATGTTCTCAGCACGATAGCCCGGGCAAAGAGCACATTGGCCGCCGGCTGATCCGCCTTCAGGTCCAGCGCATGCCAGAGCGCGAGGCGTCCCTCGGCCACGCGGTCCCGACGGAACAGAATGTCCGCGCTGCTTTCGAGTCTGCGCACATAATTTTCCCGCATTCCATCGAAGAGCACGTTCGTCGCTTCGGCGATGAGCGCCTCATGCTTCGCCGCCACTTCGCTCTCCGTGTCCTGCCCACCGGCCAGATTGATCTCGACCCAGCGCTGTATCCAGTTCCGGACGTCTTCCACCGAGAAGAACCAGGGCTGGAACCAGATCAAGGCGAAAAGGTCATCAGGATCATGCGACAGAGTGGTGTCCGACTGGATTTCTTCTGCGGAAACATGTTTATAGATGGGAGGCTCGGCATAGTCTCCATCTTCCCCACCCACGCGCTCCATCCATTCCAGGACCCCGGGCGGGGAGGTCTTGCCCTGAAGCCGACCGACCGCTCGAGCGCGACTCACAAGCCACCGCGCATAGTCGATCTCAACTTCCGCGACTGCGAGCCCGGTATCGATTGCCTCAACCACCCGCTGGATCATTTCATCCAGTTCGCGCTTGGACAACCGGCTTGTACCGATATCTTTCACGCCTTCGACGTCGTTGATCAACAGCTGTAACAGAGTCGGGCGCCCGCCGTCGGGATCGGGGATCTCGAACAGCAGCATTTGATTTCCAGCCCCGTCGCAGATACTCGCGAAAGTCCGCGAAGCGCCGGGCGTTCGCGCCGGGTACGCATGCACGACTGGCGCCGTATCCCGGACCGACGGCCGCACTCCGCGCTCGCTCAGTCGATACAATGCCCTCCGGGTCGCTTTGCGGACATCTTTTTCGACCGCGTTTGCTTCGATATCGCGCAGCTTATCGGCGGCATCCTGGGTCGCTTCGGTTGCAAGCGATTCAATCGTCTCTAAAACGGAATTCGTATCGGGCATGATCCATCCTGAATTTTATTTGTCATCCGCACGCATTGAAGGCCGTTACTGCCCACTCGAGTTGGACGGACTCGGATAACTGCTGAGCCGCTGGACCGCATCATCCCGCTCTGGAGTTGCCGGCGCATCGCTCACGGCCAGGTTCCATTTTGCCCGAGCGCCTTCGATATCGCCTTGATCCTTCAACTGGTCACCCTCCGCGAGATGTTGGCGCGCCAGCGCCCGGCGGTCATCTATATAATGGTCCGGGGTGTTTGCCCCTTTGGGAGCA
>JBBRKX010000363.1:0-5787 GCA_038231675.1 Chthonomonadales bacterium
GATGTCGCCCCCGACTTTACCCAGGATTCCACCAAGGGTCCCTTTCACTTTTATGATTGGGCTGGAGACAGCTGGGTCGTCCTATTTTCGCATCCGAAGGACTTCACCCCCGTCTGCACCACTGAACTCGGCAAGGTCGCGAAACTCAAACCAGAGTTCGACAAGCGCAACGTCAAGGTCGCCGGCCTTAGCGTCGATCCGCTTCAGGATCATGAGCGATGGTCGCACGACATTGCCGAGACTCAGGGCGTGGAACTGAACTTCCCGTTGATCGCCGATGCCGACCGGAAGGTCGCTGCCCTCTACGGCATGATTCACCCGAATGCCGACAACACCTTCACGGTTCGATCCGTGTTTGTCATCGGACCGGACAAGAAGGTAAAGCTTACCCTCACCTACCCGGCGAGCACCGGACGCAGTTTCGAGGAGATCCTGCGCGTGATCGACTCCCTTCAATTGACTGCCAAATATAAGGTCGCGACACCGGCGGACTGGAAGCATGGCGAAGACGTCATCATCGTCCCGGCCGTTTCCAATGAAGATGCAGCCCAAATGTTCGACAAAGGCTTCACTCAGATCAAGCCCTATCTGCGCACGACGCCGCAGCCTAACCTGTAGTTGATTAATTGATACGTTCCAGGAGGAAAACGATGAAACTGAACGTGCTTGTGCTGGGAGCGGGCTTCGGCGGCCTTGAACTGACCACGATTCCGTCCGAGAAGTTTGGCGAACGCCTCGACCTCACGCTGATCGACAAGAGCGACACGTTCGTTTTCGGCTTTTCGAAGCTCGACATCCTGTTCGGGCGCGAAAAGCCGCCTGCGGTGCGCCACTCCTACTGCGATATCGTGAAGCCCGGCGTGCGCTTTCGCCGGGCCGCCATTCTCGCGATCGATCCGGAAACCCGGCGCGTCACGACCAGCGCCGGGATCTATCAAGCGGACATCCTGGTCGTGGCACTGGGCGCCGACTACGATCTGGACGCGACGCCAGGCCTCGCCGAGGGCGGCAACGAGTTCTATACGGTAGCCGGCGCGACGCGGGCGAGGGATGTGCTTCCCACGTTCACGCAAGGCCACGCCGTGATCGGAGTGTCCTCCTGGCCGTTCAAATGCCCTGCCGCTCCGAGCGAGACTGCCCTGATGCTGCACGACTTTCTGACGACCCGTGGGGTGCGTGACGCGTGCCATATCAGCCTCGTGATGCCTCTCAGCGCCCCTGTGCCTCCGGCGCCTTCGACTTCAAAGGCGCTCCTGACGGCCTTCGCGGAGCGCGGAATTCAGTTCCTTCCGAAACGGGAGGTGCGGTCGCTCCATCCGAGTCGTAAGGTCGTCGTTCTGGACGATGGAAGTGAGAGGCCGTACGATCTTTATCTGGGCATCCCGACGCATTGCGCTCCTAGAGTCGTAATGGAAAGCGGCCTGACGGAGGATGGCTGGATCACCGTCAGCCCGGAAAACCTCCGAACGCGCTTTCCCGGCGTCTATGCGATCGGCGATGTGACGCGGGTCGGAGTGCCGAAGGTGGGAGTATTCGCCGAAGGGATGGCGCGGGTCGCGGCGGCATCGATCATCGCGGACATAGAGAACGGCCCACAGCCATCCCCCTTCCAGGGCATAGCAACGTGCTACATCGAGTTCGGAGCGGGCCGCGTAGGGCGTGTAGACATGGACTTTCTCTCAGGCTCTGCGCCAGTCGGGACTTTCCAGGAGCCCTCGCCCGAACTGGTCGCCGAAAAGCAGCATTTCGGCTCCAGCCGCCGCACCCGTTGGTTCGGAAGTTGAGTTTTGCCGGAATGCACTGCGGTCTTTGCTGCGGCCCAACTGTGGGATAGCAGGACGCAAACATCGAAAGTTTCACTTTCGATGTTTGCGTCTTTCGTGTTCTAATCGGCTGATGTGAGGTGCATCTTCTGACGGCGGAATGCAGCTATTATCCTCTTCAAAGCGTTGCAACGATGCTAAAAAACTCTGAACGCCAGCGTCCCATGCTTCTTTTACACCTTCAAGCGTATACCCTAAAAGGTCGAGACGGTCTATCAAACAGCGAGCCGTACTTACGTATTCAAAGCATGGCATTTCGTTGAGACGCTTCTCACCTTCTGCGTAAATCCACTGTTCAGCCCAATTTGCGTGTGGAACACGTGTTGCACCATCTTCTGTAAAAAGGATAGCGGCGAAGCCGCCAATACAGTTTTTTCAGCCAATGATGAATAGCGAACATTGGAAACGATTGGAGAGAGATTCGACCGCCAGGGCGAAACTCCTGCATTCCTGGAGGCTTGCTCAGATGGAACTTACCTCACGCGCGTCCATACGAATCCGAAACATCATAACAGCCACGATTCCATTCCGGTTACGATTGACCAATCAAATTGCGTCCACGCCAGGTCTTGACCTGAAGACATCGGTTTTTGGGTACAATCAGGCATATATGCCGCAAGCAACGGAAGTCGCCCCGAAGCAGTAATCTTCGACTATCATTAGCTAACATCAGGTCTCCAAGCTCGTTGTACTCGCCTGCCGCGAACTCAATATCTGAGACGACTGAATCACGGAACGCCTGGAGGATCTCTCTATTCGAAGCCTCCGGAAGGCGCTGCGTTGGGACGAGAAGGTCTTTGGCCTAAACTCCTCAGGAATGCCCCGGTCGCCGCATCATACAGATCGGCGATCTCGGAACCATCGACCGTCGCCAGATATTTTCCGTTCGGAGAAAAGGCAATGGTGGAACCGCCCGACACCGCCAGGGAAAATCGCTCAATCACATGTCCCGTACGTGTTTCCAAGACAAACGCACGTTCGTGTAGAGGCGGACCAACGGTGTATGCCAGCTCCATGCCATCCGGCGAGAATGAAATGGAATGCACACTGCCGCCGCGCACATCCTCGGGAATGGTCGTGGTGATCCTATTGCTCTTCCCCTGCCATAGTGTGATATCTCTGCTCCCTATTGCCAGGACCGAGGCATCGCGTGAAAAGGCATAGCAAGCCGCTGGACCATCCGCATAAAATGTCTCCGACCGATTCCCAGTTACGGTATTCCATAGGATGATTTCGCTGTTTCCAGAAGCCTCGTTGTATGTGACCGCAGCAAGTAGATTGCTTTCGGGCGAGTATCCCGCGAACAAGGCTTTGTTCTGACCGATATCTAAATGATTTTGTGGGACCAGCGTGTGGGCGTCAAGAAGCGTTATGGCCGAATATGCATCGTGCGAAGCAACCGCAAGGGAATCGTCCGCCGGCGAAAACGCGACGGATCGCACCGCATTCGGCAGCTTTAACGGACGGAATGCGCCCTTGCCATGGACAGACATCACATAAACAGAGCCACCCTGCGTTCCCACCGCCAGGCGCTCGCTATGGCGAGAGAATCCGACGGCGACGACATTCGATTCGAACCGACGGCTCCATCCTGCAGCTCCGTTAAGAGACTGAATGCTAAGCAATTGCCCCCCTGTCGCGACCCATTTGCTGTCTGGAGAGAAGGCCATTGCCGTTACAGAAATAGTGGAAGGAGTTTCAGGCGGCGTCACGGGCGCGGGGACCGCACCATTGGGCCACGGGTACATGGGAGGAAGTGTATTCACGCCACTCTGTCCGGACCAGGCATTGTCGGCAGGCCCTTGATAGGTAGTCATGGGAACCGAATTGGGCATTCCCATCCAATAAATCAAGAGCAGAATTAAAGGGACGCCGATGAAAAACATTACCTTCCGCGCTGACTGAAAGGAATTGAAACCGGTGACGACAGGTTTTTGCACGGGATGGGCAAGGAAATCTGGAACATCCGCGAGATAGCCTCCCACCTTTGTCGGGGGCGGCAGCGTCAGATCTAGTTGCGGCGTGTTCGAAATGGAAGCGGGAAACGGATCGCTGCCGTTGAGTTGCGTGCGCTTGCGCCTGCACCACGGACACAAAGCAAGATGATCCCCGTAATAGTGATGCGCGTTCAAAGGACACACCATCAGGCCCCGCATCGCCGCATCCAGAGTCTGCTGCCACATATGCGCGTCCGGACGAGCGCTCGGATCCGTATGCCCTTCCTCAAAGCACTTCAGAAACAACTCCTGCACCGAAGGCGCGAGCATATCGAAGCGAGGTGCGACCCGCACACCCGGTCGATAAGGGCCCGTGTTATGGCCGAAGGGAAAATGCCCCGCCGCTATGCGCTCCTCGAACGGGGGCGGATCGCCGTCGCCCAGGTAAACGCCCGAAAACGGATGCGCTCCCTCCATCAAAAGATGGAAGATCATCACCCCCAGACCGAACCGATCGTGCTCGGGAAGCAAAAGCTGGTGGCCGGGTGCAATCCCCTGAAGCTCCGGAGGCGTGAAGTCGGGCGTCTGGACCGGGCAGGCAAACACGCGGCCGCTGTGGGGATCTTTGATCTGAAACGAATCGGTGTCCACGAGGGTCACGAGCGCGGTCTGGGAGACGAGGATATTGGAGTGCTTGACATCGCCTATGACGTAGTCGCGCGCATGCAGGGCCCGCACGCCCGCAGCGAAGTTTCTGGCCGTCCGCAGCAGATAGCGATAGTCGAAGAACGGACTGTTTTGCAGGCGGCTTCGGGGGTTGTAGTAGTTGATGACTTCGGAAACACCGTAGGCGCGCGGCATGAGGAAGCCGACGACACCGAACGGTTCACGCGGATCATGGAGCAAATCGACGGGCCATGCGATGGGGACGTGGCCTCGCGCTCCGACGGGAATGTCGGGGGGGTTGGCAAGCATAAGGGCGAGCTTTTGCGCGCGTTCCTCGGTCGCTTTTCCCTCGGCGTAGATCTTGGCGGCGAGCCCTGGCTCACTTGCGATGCCGAATACTTGCGCTTCGCCGCCTTTGCCTAAAGGATCGGAATCGCCGATCGTGATGGTCTTCCCCGTCAATTGTCGATAACACCGCATGTCCGTCCCCTACGTCTTTCCGCACAGCAGATCAGGAAAAGGATCCCGGCGGCGGCAGTGGCCGCTGATCCTCGCTTTCATAACGGGCCTGAGAAAGAGCGGAAACGCTCTTGGATAGGTAATCGATCATCTGTTGGAAGCTCTGCGCACTCAGATCAATTGGCGGGCGCACGACGATTCGGCTTAAACGGGCGATGTCGGCTCCACGGACGCCGATCCCGAAGAAGAGCACGCTCTTTTTGCTTTCCTCCGTGAAAATACGTTCTGCGGCGGAGACGATCAGTTCTTCCGGTTCTCCTTCCGGCTTACCGTCGGTAATCAGGAAAACATGGGGTCGGAAGTAGTCTACTTCCAGCTCTCGCAGCGCCTTTTTGTACGATTGCAATTGGTTCAGCGCCTCATGGATTCCCGTGCCCATGTGCGTATATCCGCTGCTTATCAGCGTGGGAGGCTGAAATCGGTTGATCGGGACAAAGTCCTGCACCACTTCGACCCGACTGCTGAACGTAACGATCGCCACATCGACGCGCTTGGAGGCGATCGGATCCTTCATCAGATTATTCCGAAAGGTCCATAGCCCTGCATTCAGCTCGTCCATTGGCGCACCACGCATCGAATCCGAGGTGTCCAGAAGTAATACGCAGGGGCACCGCGGCTCAGGATTGTATGAGAATTCGACGGAATCTTCTAGACTTCGATTCAAATGCGCATCCTCTCGCGGCCTCGCCGTCGCCCCATAATATCACGTACACCTTGCCGAGGCAAACACGGAATTTATCGTCGCCCGATCGATCGGTATCGTCGCTTCACTCGAAGATCCAAAGGGGAAGCGCCGGATCGCTGGCTTCCCCCATTTGGATTGACGAACGACGACACCTCGA
>JBBRKX010000364.1:0-5783 GCA_038231675.1 Chthonomonadales bacterium
ATACCTCCGGCTATGCGCACCGAGTCCCGGATGCGGATGTGTACGACTCCCATGACTATATCGGGGATCAGGATTTCAACACGGGGATCGCAAAGTTTGCCGCACGGCACGCGGGCATGGCGGAGGGAAAGGTTTTTATCAACGATGCCGACGCGATGTCCATCTCATATCGGGGGCAGCCTTATTTCGTAAGCGAATTCGGCGGCTTTCGGTGGAATCCGGCATCGGATATTCGGAGCGCCGTGGACAACAGCTCCAAGCAGGAAACGAGCTGGGGATACGGCTCGGACCCTGTTTCCGTGGAGGACTTCTTTCATCGCTTCGAGGCGGTCTGTAAGATTCTGCTCGATAACCCGTACATGTTCGGATACTGCTACACACAGCTTACCGATATCTACCCGGAGGAGAATGGGATCTACGCTTTCGACCGGCATCCGAAGTTCGATATCGCACGGGTACGCGCGATTCAAGAACGCATAGCGGCCATCGAAGAGGAGATTGAGTAAGCAACTGGTCGTCCGAATCGTCACGGCGCGTGGGAAAGGGATCACGGTCCTGACCCACGCGCCGAACTTGTCACTGCGGTTTGCTGTCGAATGTCATCGTTCCCGCAGCTGCGTCGAGGGTAAATGGAACGTCGGGGGCGAGGGACAATGTTTTGTCGTTTACCGCCAGCGGCATCCAGATGTAGCGCGAATCCTGCAGGTTATCCCCCTTCCAACGATCTCCGATATACAGATAGCTGGTGGCCTTCGCGCCCTGTACAGGCAGAATGAAGGCGGACTGCGAGTTGTATGTGTTGGTCGAGGGTGGGGCGACATTTGCAAACTCGGACCAGGGGCCGGATAGTGCAGGGGCAGTCGCGTACACATCCGGATTCATTGCCCATCCGGTGAGATGCGAGCCAAGCATAAAATAAGTGTCTTTCACATGGAGGACACAATTGCCTTCGAGCGCTTGCGGGATCAAGGCGATCGGTCCGGCTACCGATAGGTAATCGGCGGAGAGAAGATCGATCCGTACGCCGCTCATACGGTCCTCGTGGATGAGATACGCGCGCCCATCCGTGTCCTGGAAAACGGTCATGTCTCGGCTCTGATGACCGAGAGGCTGAAAACTCTGCCGGTAGGTATACGGTCCTTCCACCTTACGACTGGTCGCCACGCCGACTTTCGCTTCATGGTAGTCTTTAGAGTCGATATGCAGGTACATCACATACATGTGGGTTCGGCGATTGTAAATAACCTTGGGACGCTCCACCGCGCGGTCGGGCCCAAGATCACCGCTCGATTGGCGCGTCAGCGCATTGCCCCGCAGTGTCCAATGCACCAGATCCTGTGACGCATAGCAGGGAATATTGAGAAACGACTGGTCGCTCTTCTGGCCCGTATGATCCTCGCCAAACCAATAGTAAGTTTTTCCCACATGGATCAGTCCGGCGCCGTGTGCTTGAATGATATTGCCGGCGGTGTCGCGCCATATTGCGCCTGGCACGACAAGATATGGGGTGGCTTTGGCAATTGCCGCCGTTATGGTAAGCGCAAGAATGAAGAACAGGTTCTTCAATATACAACTCCTTTCAGATCGTTTTTCTTCCCTTAGATATGGCTTGGGGCTGCTTCATGACCGTGTTTCGTTAAGTCGCCCCTTCTCTCCTCTGTGGCGAATGCAGAAGCCCCTAAATCGGCGTATAGGAGGAATTGACCGGGTAATGTGGAAAATCTGAGGCATGCGGGGGAAGTGGCAGGCGATGCGCACTTGCGTGGAGGGCGAAAGCCATGGCGAACGACGAAACACCGCCGGGCTCCGGCTGTACGATGACAGGATTGTTATCGCTAATGTTTGCCCTTGCGGGCGCGTATCTTTTGGGCTCCGTGGGCGTCCACATCGGGGCGCAACATGGAACCGTATCCGCGGTCCTGGGCGGAATATTGGGCGTCGTTCTCGGCTGCGTTGTGGGGCCCCTCCTTACGATCGCCATCATGCTGCCCTTCGTGCCATTTATATGGTTTGCCGACTATCTATCCTCACGAAACAAGAAACCTTCCTCCTGACTGGGTTGGGGTAGACTTGCACAGGGCGTAACGCGCCGCTCACCACAAACGAACGAGAAAGGGATCTCCCTTATGTTGTCAATCAGGCGCTTCGCCATTGCGCCCATTATCATGTCGATCCTTGGAGTCTGCGCTTCGACGGGAGGGAACGCCACGGCTGCTACGCGAACGCGCGAGCGTCTGGACGCGGATTGGCGGTTTCTGCAAGAGACAACGCCGGTAAACCCATTGCGAGGCGGCGGGTTCCCTGTGAAATCATGGCGATGGATGGCCGACGATAACGGCCCATCGGACGGTGTGAAAATGGCCGATGCCGCCCTGGACGCCACGGGCCCGGACTGGAAAGATGCCGCGCCGGGAGACGATGTCTTTCATGGTCGGAAGGGGTATGCCTGGTTTCGCGCCACATTGCCCACACCGGGCAAGACTCAGGCAGCCCAGAGCGCGCCGACCGTATTTTTTGATTCGGTCGATGACAACGCCACGGTGTACTTGAATGGCAAGAGGTTGCTCGAACACCAGGGATGGGATCAGGCGTTCAGCGTGAACCTCGCGCCCGCCTGGCGCTCCGACGGACCGAATGTCCTTGCGGTCCTCGTGCAGAACAATGCAGGATCCGGTGGGATCTCGGGCGAAACCTCCCTCGCCATGGGGGGCGCGCACATGCCGGACCAGGGCCGGCCCAATTTCAACGACCGTGCCTGGCGCACCGTGCATCTGCCGCACGACTATGTGATCGAGGGCACATTCGATCAAAAAGCCAATAAGGACCATGGGTATTTGCCGGTTACGACCGCCTGGTACCGTAAGCGATTCGGCATCCCGTCTTCAGCAAAGGGCAAGAGTGTCTGGCTGGACTTCGATGGCGTGTACCGGGACAGTATGGTCTGGCTGAATGGGCACTACCTCGGCGAACATAAGAGCGGTTACACCGGCTTCCGGTACGACATCGCTCCGTACGCGAAGTACGGTGGCGTCAATACGCTGGCGGTCTATGTGGATCCGCGCCACTTCGAAGGCTGGTGGTACGAGGGAGGCGGCATCTATCGGCATGTCTGGCTCAACATTGCGGATGCGGTCCACGTCGCGCCCGACGGCGCCTTTGTGACCTCTCATGTAAATGGGCTTGGAGCAGGCCGACAGCCCTTTTCCGACATCGCCATCCGCACCGTCGTCGAGAACCTGTCGCATGACGACGGATCCTTTACCGTGACGTCGACCGTAGTTCGCCCGGACGGTAAGGAACTGCCTTCAACGACGTCCGATATCACGGTCCCTGCGGGAGCAAACGTTCAAGTCGCGCAGGCCGTCACGGATCCCGCCGCACAACTCTGGTCGATCGAAACTCCCCAACTCTACCGTCTGCGAACGGTCGTTTCCAGAGCGGGCAAGGCGATCGACAACTGCGACACTCCTTTCGGTGTTCGCACGATCCGCTTTGACGCAAACGAAGGGTTCTTCCTGAACGACAAACCGGTGAAGATCAAAGGGACTTGTAACCATCAGGACTTCGCCGGGCTTGGAGTCGCGATGCCGGACAGCCTGCTCGCATGGCGCATCCAGAAATTGAAATCGATGGGCTCGAACGCTTACCGCTGTTCTCACAACGAAGTCGCTTCCGAGTTGTTGGACGCCTGCGATCGATTAGGTATGATCGTCATGGACGAAAACAGGCAGTTCGGCGATACGTATGCCGGCAAGGCTTCGATGGACACGCCGGCTTCGGACCTTTCCGATTTGAAAGAGGAAATCCTGCGCGATCGAAACCACCCGAGCATTATTATGTGGTCGCTTTGTAATGAAGAGGGCATTCAGTATAGCGCGGCAGGCAAACGGATCGGCGAGGCGATGAAAAAGGTCGTGAACGAGCTGGACGGCTCGCGCCCCGTGACGGCGGCCATGAACGGCGGACATGGGCAGGGGCTATCCACCGTGATGGATCTGGAAGGCGTGAATTACAACCCCGGCGTTTATGATATGCATCATCGAGATCATCCGAACCAGCCCGTTTATGGGAGTGAGACCGCGAGCGCCGTCAGCACGCGCGGAATCTATGCGAACGATCCCGTCAAAGGCTATGTGAGCGCATACGATGTCAATGCTCCCCCCTGGGCGCAAACGACCGAAAACGCCTGGGAGCCGATCGCAACGCGACCTTTTGTCGCGGGCGGATTTGTGTGGACCGGATTCGACTATAAAGGTGAGCCGACCCCCTACGAATGGCCGTGTGTCAACTCGCATTTCGGCGTCATCGATATTGCCGGGTTCCCGAAGGACAATTACTTTTACTATCAAGCCTGGTGGGGCGATAAGCCGGCCGTGCATATCCTGCCGCATTGGAACTGGACCGGCCAGGAGGGCAAACCGATATCGGTATGGGCGTACGGGAATGGCGATCATGTCGAGCTTCTCCTGAACGGTCAGAGCCTCGGCACGAAAGAGATGCCACCCTATCGGCATGTGGAGTGGTCCGTTCCCTATGCACCTGGCGCCCTTGAAGCACGCTCCTATCGCGACGGTAAGCTGATTGCCACCGACAAGGTCGAAACGGCCGGAGCGCCGGCTGCCCTAAAGCTTACGACGGACAGGACGGAATTGACGGCGGACGGAGAGGATGTCACGATGATCTCCGTGGAAGTCCTCGATGCCCAGGGACGTACGGTTCCTCTTGCCGACAATCTGGTGATGTTCGACGTGGCGGGGCCCGGACATGTTGCGGGCGTGGGCAATGGCGATGCGAGCAGTCATGAGCCCGACAAAGCGAATCAGAGGCACGCGTTCAATGGAAAGTGTCTGGTTGTGATCGGGACCAGTAAGAAGAGGGGCCATATTTTAGTGACCGCGCATTCCCCTGGTCTTATGAACGCCTCGCTTAATCTGGACGTCCAGGCCGAACATCACCGGAAAGCAAAGTAATTCGAAACAACACATTATGATCAGAAAATCGACCTTCCTGAGTTTTCCGTTGATCCTGCTCCAACTCATTCTTATTTTCGCTCCGGCGGGAGCTTCCGGCGCTTCACAGTTGTTGCGTCCGACGGACCTCCGATGCGAATATCGAACCGATCCTTTGGGCATCGGGACACCCCATCCGCGATTAAGCTGGGTAGTCCCGCTGGATAAACGTGGTGAGAAACAGACAGCCTACCGTGTCATCGCCGCGGCTTCGCCTGATGTGCTGAATCAAGAGCGGAGTGATCTGTGGGACAGCGGAAAGGTCCTGTCTGGGCGCTCGATACAGAACGCATATAAGGGCAAACCGCTGGTGTCCAGAGCGCGTTGTTACTGGAAGGTGCGTGTGTGGAACTCCGAAGGAAAGCCTTCGGCCTGGAGCAATCCCGCGTCCTGGTCGATGGGACTTCTCCATCCCGAGGACTGGAAAGCGCGCTGGATCGGCTACGACGCCGCCTATCACCCGAGCGAGGCGGTGGTTCGCGAGAATGCCTTGTTCACGACGCAAGGGTTGAAGTGGGTGCGCTTCCCGGCCGGACAGGCGAAAGCGGGCGTCTACTCCGCTTATCTGCGCAAGCGCTTTGAACTGCCCTCCGATCGCAAAGTCGTCCGCGCCGTCTTCGCGCTTTATGCCGACAATCGATGCGAGGCGGCGGTGAACGATTCTACAATCGGCCAGGCCGCTCGCTGGGAAAAGACGGCCCGACTTGAGGCGGGGTCTGTCTTGCATGTCGGTGTCAATGTGGCTTCCCTTGCGGTGACCAACACGGATGCCAT